>NZLB01000126.1 GCA_002694075.1 Nisaea sp. | reverse complement strand
GGGGTCGGCCTGGCGACAGTTGATTTGGGCCGTATCCTCGGTGCCCGCGTGATCGCCACCTCGGCCAGCGCCGACAAGCGCGCCGCGCTCGCCGCCTATGGCGCCGATCATGTGCTGGACGTCAGCGGCGATTTCGCGGCCGAGGTCAAGGCCCTGACCGAGGGGCGCGGCGCCGACGTGGTTTTCGACCCGGTCGGCGGCGATGTCTTCGACCAATCGGCGCGCTGCACCGCCTTCGACGGGCGGCTGTTGATCATTGGCTTCACCGGCGGGCGCTTCGCCACCCTCGCCACCAATTACGCGCTGATCAAGGGGTTCTCGGTGATGGGCGTGCGCGCTGGCGAATATGGCCGGCGTTTCCCTGACAAAGGCCAGGAGAATATCGATGCCATCTGGAGCCTCGCCGCAGAGGGCGTGACGCGGCCGCGGGTGCATCGGGAATTTCCCCTCGACCAGGCGGTGGCGGCGATGGCCGAATTGCGCGACCGACGGGTGATCGGCAAGACCGTGGTGCGGTGTGACCGCTGACCGGTGGGTCTGGCGGCGCGGTTTTGGTGACCCTCGCCGCCGCCTTGCTGTGGGGGCTTTGGTGGTGGCCTTTGCGCGCCCTCGCCGGGGGGCCGGCCGGCCCGGTGGCGTCAATGACCGTGATCTATTTGGTCGGCGCCGGCGCCGCGTCGGTGGTGGTCGCGGCGCAGGCCTGGCGCGGGACCGCCGGTTTGCGCGCCGGCGGCGCCGCTTTGCTGGTTTCCGGTCTGTTGTTCGGCGGCGTTTTGGCGACCTGGAACCTGGCCCTGCTGTGGGGCGAGGTCGCGCGTGTCACCTTGCTGTTTTACCTGTCGCCGGTGTGGGCGGTGATCTTGGCCTTCGTGGTCGGGGGGCGGTGTCCGGATCGGCGGCGGTGGGCGGCCCTGGCCCTTGGTTTGGGCGGGGCCGGCTTGCTGTTCGGTCCGGCGGCGCTGGCCGGTGGCGGCCTGCGCCTTGGCGCCGGCGACGCCATGGGCTTGACCTCGGGCGTGTTGTTCGCCGTCACCCTGACGGCGGCGCGCCATCTGCCAGGGCGAATCGCGGCGGTCGCACAGACCGCTTTGGCGGTGCTCGTCGCCGCGCTGGTGACCCTGGTGACAGGCGGCGCCACGGCCCTGGCGGCAGCGCCGCCGAGCGCCTCGTGGATGGTCGGCGCGGCGGCTTTTGCGCTGCTGATTTTGATCCCGGGTGTGATGATGATCCTGCATGGCGGCAATCGGTTGGAAAGTGAAAAAGTCACGCTTTTACTGTTGCTTGAGGTGCCGGTGGCGATGCTTTCGGCGGCCCTGATCGCGGGTGAGACCGTCGCTCCGTTCGATCTCGCCGCCGGTGCCTTGATCATCGCCGCCGCCGCCATCGAGGCTTGGCCGACTGCCGCCCGCTCCGCCGCCGACAAATGATCCGGGCGGCCCGCCGTTGTCGGCGCGGGGCGGCGTGATATAAGGGGCCGGTGAAAGGAACGCCGATGTCCGATGCGCCTGAAATTCTGATTCTCAACGGCCCCAATCTGAACATGTTGGGGGTGCGTGAGCCGGCCCTTTATGGCCATGAGACGCTCGCCGATATCGAGGCGATGTGCCGTGAACGGGCCGGCGCCCTGGGGCTGACGGTGGATTTTCAGCAATCTAATTTCGAGGGCGAGCTGGTCACCTTGATCCAGCGCGCGCGCGACAGCGCCGCCGGCATCATCATTAATCCCGCGGCCTATACCCACACCAGCGTGGCGATCCATGACGCCCTTAAACTGGCTGATCTGCCGGTGATTGAACTGCATTTAAGCAATCCCCACCAACGCGAAGCTTTTCGTCACACCTCTTATGTGACGACGGTGGCGCGCGGCACCATCGCCGGGTTCGGCAGCCATGGTTACTTGTTGGCGTTGGACGCGATGTCCGGGCTGCTTGAGCGCGATGGTTAAAGGAGAGGCCTGATGAGCGATAAAATTGACCGCGACTTGCTGTTGAGTCTGGCCGATCTGTTGAAAGAGACCGGGCTGGGTGAGTTGGAGGTCGAAGTCGACGGCCTGCGCGTGCGCTTGGCCCAACCGGCGCCTGTGGCGGCGGCCGTGACGGCGGCCGCGTCGGCGCCGCTGGCCACGTCCGCGCCAGTGGTCGCCGCCGGTTCGGGTGACACGGCGCCGGCGAAGGGCTTCGCGGCCCATCCGGGCGCCGTCAAATCGCCGATGGTCGGCACCGCTTTCACCGCGCCCGAGCCCGGCGCCGCCCCGTTTGTCGCGGTCGGCGACGCGGTGGCCGCCGGCGATACCGTGTTGATCGTCGAGGCGATGAAGGTGATGAACGCCATCACCGCGCCGCGCGCCGGCACGGTGCGGGCGATCCTGGTGGAAAACGGCCAACCGGTGGAATTCGACGAAATCCTGCTGGTCATTGAATAAGGCGGCCGGCGATGTTCGATAAAGTGCTGATCGCCAACCGCGGCGAGATCGCCCTGCGCATTCACCGCGCCTGCCGCGAGATGGGCATCCGCACGGTCGCCGTCCATTCGACCGCCGACGCCGACGCCATGCATGTGCGCCTGGCCGATGAAAGCGTCTGCATTGGCCCGCCGGCCGCCGCCGACAGCTATTTGAACATGCCGGCGATTGTCTCGGCGGCGGCGATCACCGGCGCCGACGCCATCCATCCGGGTGTCGGCTTTTTGTCGGAAAACGCCCAATTCGCCGAAATCGTCGAGGCCCATGGCATCGCTTTCATCGGGCCGACACCCGAGCACATCGCCCGCATGGGCGACAAGATCATCGCTAAGGAAACCATGCAAAAGCTGGGTGTGCCCTGCGTCCCTGGCTCCGACGGGCCGCTACGCGACGGCGCCCACGCGGCGGCGATGGCCCGCGAGATCGGCTTGCCGGTGCTGATCAAGGCGACCGCCGGCGGCGGCGGCCGCGGCATGCAGGTGGTGCGCGCCATGGACGAGGTCGAGACCGCCTTCGCCCTGGCCCGCCGCGAGGCCAAGGCGGCCTTTGGCGACGACCGCGTGTACATGGAAAAATATCTGTCACGGCCGCGCCATATCGAGATCCAGATCCTGGCCGATGGCCACGGCAACGTGGTGCATCTGGGCGAGCGCGATTGTTCGCTCCAGCGGCGCCATCAAAAGGTGCTGGAGGAGGCGCCGTCGCCCGGGCTCAACGCCCAGGCGCGGGCCGACATCGGCCAGCGCGCGGTGGCGGCAGTGCGCGACATGGGCTACCGCGGTGTCGGCACCCTGGAGTTCCTCTACGAGGACGATCGGTTCTATTTCATCGAAATGAACACCCGCCTGCAGGTCGAACATCCGATCACCGAGGCGATCACCGGCATCGACCTGGTGCGCCAACAGCTACAGGTCGCGGCCGGCGCCGTCCTGCCGCTCAGCCAGGACGAGATTTCCTTCCACGGCCACGCCATCGAATGCCGCATCAACGCCGAACATCCACGCAGCTTCATGCCGACGCCCGGCAAGATCGGCGATTACCACGCGCCCGGCGGCCTCGGCGTGCGGGTGGACTCGGCGCTCTACAGCGGCTACCGGGTGCCGCCGCATTACGACAGCATGGTCGCCAAATTGATCGTCCATGGCGCCAATCGCAATGAATGCCTGCTGCGCCTGCGCCGAGCGCTTGGCGAATTCGTGATCGGCGGGATCGAGACGACCATCGCCCTGCACAGCGGCTTGATCGCCGACGACTGTTTCATCAACGGCGATTACGACATTCACTGGTTGGAAAAACACTATCTGCCCTCGCTTTAACTGCCGACAAGGTTAATTTGACGGCCAAATCGCGGGCGATTCGGTGTTTTCCGCCCGGCCGCATCTTGACATCGCTTCTTAAACTGCATACATCGCTGGCACTCGTCGGAGGTGAGTGCCAATCCCGCCCGGGGATCGGGGCTCGCTTCGGCGTCATGTTGCAAAAAGACCGTCTTTATATGGAGGGAATCGAATGAAGTTTAGGCCGCTTCATGACCGTGTCGTTGTGCGCCGCTTGGACAGCGATGAAAAAACCGCCGGAGGCATCATCATTCCGGACAGCGCCAAGGAAAAACCGATGGAAGGCAAAGTTGTCGCCGTCGGCCCCGGCGCCCGCAATGAAAAGGGCGATCTCATCGCGCTTGATGTCAAAGCCGGTGACACTGTGTTGTTCGGCAAATGGTCGGGGACCGAAGTCAAGATCGACGGTGAAGACCTGTTGATCATGAAGGAATCCGACATCATGGGCATCGTTTAAGACGCCCCGCCGCACCGATCATCGTTTCATCCTAGCAAGGGAAATCCAGTAAAATGGCTGCGAAAGACGTTAAATTCAGCACCGAGGCGCGGGACAAGATGCTGCAAGGCATCGACATCTTGGCCGACGCCGTGAAGGTCACCCTCGGCCCCAAGGGCCGTAATGTCGTGCTCGACAAATCCTTTGGCGCGCCGCGCATCTCGAAAGACGGCGTGACCGTCGCCAAGGAAGTCGAACTGTCCGACAAGTTCGAAAACATGGGCGCCCAGATGGTCCGCGAAGTGGCCTCCAAGTCCAATGACAACGCCGGTGACGGCACCACCACCGCGACCGTGTTGGCTCAGGCCATCGTGCGCGAGGGCTCGAAAGCCGTCGCCGCCGGCATGAACCCGATGGACCTCAAGCGCGGCATCGACATCGCCGTCGAACACATCGTCGGCGCGCTGGGCAAATCGTCGAAAAAAATCTCGACCTC
>NZLB01000125.1 GCA_002694075.1 Nisaea sp. | reverse complement strand
ACTGGCCGAGATTTACGCTCGCCGCAGCGACGAAATGGCCGAAGCCATTTCCACCGAAATGGGCGCGCCGATCAAACTCGCGACCAACGCCCAGGCGGCCGCCGGCCTTGGCCATATCAAAGCCTTCATCCGCGCCCTCAAAGACTTCAACTTCGAGGGGCAACTGCGCGACGACACACCGGATGAATATCTGATCCACGAGGCGATTGGCGTGTGCGGCCTGATCACGCCGTGGAACTGGCCGATGAACCAGGTCACCTTGAAAGTGGTGCCGGCGGTCGGGGTCGGTTGCACGGTGGTCCTCAAACCGTCCGAAATCGCGCCGATGTCGTCGATGCTGTTCGCCGAAATGATGGAAGAGGCCGGTTTCCCGGCCGGGGTCTTCAACCTGGTCAATGGCGACGGGCCGACCGTCGGCGAGGCCATGAGCCATCATCCCGACATCGACATGATGAGCTTCACCGGCTCGACCCGCGCCGGCGTCGCGGTCACCAAGGCGGCTGCCGAGACGGTCAAGCGGGTGGCCCTGGAATTGGGCGGTAAAGGCGCCAACATCGTCTTCGCCGATTGCGATGTCGCCCGCGCGGTCAAGCGCGGCGCCCTGCATTGCTTCAACAACACCGGTCAGTCCTGTAACGCGCCGACGCGCATGCTGGTCGAAAGCTCGGTCTATGACGAGGCCGTCGAGGTGGCCCGCCAGACCGCCGAGGCGACCGCCGTCGGCCAGCCGGCCGAGGAGGGCAACCACATCGGGCCGCTGGTCTCCGAGGTGCAGTTCGAGAAGGTGCAGGACCTGATCCAGGCCGGCATCGACGAGGGCGCGCGCCTGGTCGCCGGCGGCACCGGCCGGCCGGAAGGCTTCAACCGCGGCTATTTCGTGCGGCCGACGGTGTTCGCCGACGTCAACAACGACATGCGCATCGCGCGTGAGGAGATTTTCGGCCCGGTGCTGTCGATCATCCCGTTCGAGGGCGAGGATCAGGCGGTCGAAATCTCCAACGACACCAGCTATGGCCTGACCGATTACGTGCAAAGCGGCGACAACGCGCGCACTCAGCGCGTCGCCCGCCAACTGCGCGCCGGCATGGTCCAGGCCAATGGCGCCGGCCGCGCCAGCGGCAGCCCGTTCGGCGGCTATAAACAATCCGGTAACGGCCGCGAGGGCGGCGAGCATGGCTTCATGGAGTTCTTGGAAGTCAAAGCCGTCTCGGGCTGGACGACCACCAGCTAGGCCGGCGGGCGAAACCTAACGATCCTTGAAAATGGCCTTTAAAAAGGGCCTTGAAAAAGGGGCGGCACCCGATGTGTCGCCCCTTTAACTTCGCCGCCAGCTTAGCCCGGCCGGCGATGATGGCTTGGAACGCCATCGGGGATGTGGTGATAGGGCTGCTGGTCGATGGTGAAAATCGCCATCTGCGGCTGAAAACCCGAGGGATCGTCCAAGGTCCCGATTTTGATGATAAAGGAGCCTGGCCGCGCCGGGCTGCGGGTGCCGATGGCGGTGCCGCAGGTACCACAGAAAAAGCGGGTCACCGGCCGCTCCAGATCGCCGCGCGCGAAGCTCGCCGGTTCGCCCTTGGTGAAACGGAAACCGTCTTCCGGGACCACCATGATGGCGTTCGGGTTGCCGCCGGTGATGTACTGGCATTCCCGGCAATGGCATTGTAACTGGCCCTGTGCCGGGTGTTCGGAAACATAGCGAATTTCGCCGCAATAGCAGCCGCCCTCGATGGCCATGTCGAACCTCCTGATATGGGTGCCGGCCCAATCGGCGCGGCGGGCCGTCAAAATACCTCGTTAAACGGCCGCAGGTCGATCTCAAAACTCCACGCCGAAGGATGCTGCAGGTGCAATTGCCAATAGGCCTCGGCGATCGCCGCCGGGCTCAGCAATTCGTTCTCGCCGGCGCTGTCCTGATCCTTCGGCAGGCGTTTGCGGCGGATCGCCCCCTCGACCCCGCCGTCAATGATGACATGGCCGACATGCACGCCCTTTGGGCCGTATTCGCGGGCCAGACCGGCCGCCGCCGCGCGCAGCGCCGCCTTCGCCGCCGCGAAGGCGATGAACGGCGGGCGCGCTTTGATCGAAGCGGTGGCGCCGGTGAACACAAGGGTGCCGCCGCCCGTGGTAGCCATTCGATTGGCCGCCGCTTGGCCGGCGATGAAACCGCCGAGACAGCAAATCCGCCAGGCCTCCTCGAAAAACGCGGCCGGCATGTCGGCGGTGGTGTGGCGAAAGGAGTTGCCGGCGTTATAGGCGGTAAAGTCGAGGCGGCCGTCGCGGCCGTCGACGGCGGCGAACAGATCGCCGATCCGATCGCTGTCGGCGAGGTCGACGACATGGCCCTCGGCGCTGCCGCCGGCGGCTTCGACCGCCGCCACCAGGTGGTCGAGTTTTTCGGCCGTGCGGCCGGCGGCGATGACATGGTGGCCGGCCGCCGCCGCCCGCAGGCAGAGCGCGCCGCCGATGCCGTCGACGGCGCCGACACCGAGGATCAAGGCGAGGGAACGGGACATGGGTGAAACCTCACAAATGGAACGCGATGGGAGGCCAGCCTAGCGCGGCGGCGGCGCCAGACAATCACCCGATGATCATGGCACCCGTGACAAGAAGGATTGACCGCGGCGCCGGGGCGGTCGAGACTGGCCGCCGAACCGCTGGCCGTCCGGGCCGGCCCTAGACCATCTGACCAAGCGAGGAAGGCCATGAATTACGTGCAATCGGCGGCCAAGGCGAAGGGCTATACCGCGGCCCAGTGGCAAGCGCGGGTGGATTTGGCGGCGGCCCATCGCTGCGCCGTCATGCATAACCTGCACGAGGGGATTTTCAATCATCTGACCGCGCGGGTGCCGGATGAAGAGGATCGCTATTATCAGATCCCCTTCGGCACCCATTGGTCGGAGGTCACCGCCAGCTGCTTCATGGAAGTCGGCTATGACGGCGAGGTCAAACGCGGCGACGGCCTTGTCGAGCGCTCGGCCTATTGCATTCACGCGCCGATGCACCGTGATATGGACAAGGCGGCGGCGGTGTTTCACACCCACATGCCCTTCGCCAGTGCGCTGACCCGGCTGGAGGACCAGCATATCAAGCCGATCGGCCAAACCGAGCTCGGCACCATGATGAAGACCGGTTATGACGAAAGCTATGACGGTCCCGGTCTCGACCCGGCCGAGGGCGCGCGCCTGGCCAAAGCCTGCGGCGACAACACCGTCTTGTTGATGGCCAATCACGGCGCGCTGACCGTCGGCCGCACCATCGCCGAGGCTTATGACCGGCTGTATTATTTGGAACGGGTGGCGCAGGTGCAGCTCTACGCCATGTGGACCGGCCAGCCGCTCCGCCATTTGCCGGAACCGATCATCGAAAAGACCTATCAGACCTACCGTGGGTCGGGCATGCGCTATGGCGACAAGTCCAACGCCGAATGGCATTTCGACGCCCTCAAACGGCTGCTCGACCGCAAGGAACCCGATTACGCCGAATAAGCGGCCGGTAAAGCCGCCTTCAGCGCCGCCGTGAAGCCTTGCCACGGCGGCCGGGCGGCCAAAGCCGGGCGCGCCCGGACAGAATCCAGATACCGGCCGGCGAGGCCGTCCCATTCGGCCAGCCTGCCGGCTGGGCGCGGAGTCCAGCCCAAATCGGCGAAGTCAAGCGCGCCCTTGGCCGCGTTGCGGGCCATCGAGGTGGTCACCGGCTTGTCGTCGCCGCTATCGCCACCGCGCGCTTGCGGCGCCAGATGATCGACGGTCGGCGCCAGCCGCCAATAGGCCGGATGGGTGTCGACCGCTTTCCAGTGGCGGTGGTGGGGAAAGGCGTTGGGCAAAAGATCAAGCGCAGCGCGCCAATGAACACCAGGGGCTGGCCTCTGGCTTCGGCGTTCCCATCTCAAGGCCCAAACAACTTCGTCACATTTTTTGCCGTTTGAAGGCGGGTGAACTGGGTGTAGCGGGGGCCTTGCATGGTGCCTTGCGGCGCGTCGCCATAGGGGATTGGCGTGATTTCGCGGGCCGGCTCGGAGAAGAACAGTTTGTATTTGCCGCCATCGCCATAGGGCTCGATACGGTCGACCGGCGCTCAATGGGTGACCGCCGACACCGGCTGGGTTTGGTAGGCGGCGATAAATTTGATTTTATTGAGCATGGCGCCGGCGATGCGCACCGCGAACCAGGCCCGCTCGCCCAGGAACACGCGCTCAAACCCTTCGCGTTGGGCCGGCACGACCAGGGTGTCGCTTTCATTCGCCGCGCCGGCGGAGCGCCACGGGGCCGTGGCGGCCGTGCTTGCCGCATGACTCGTCGCGTGGGGCCGCGCGACCGCCCGCCGCGCCTGAAAGGCGGTAAGGCCGACCAGGGGTAAAATCTGTAGGATTTCCTGGAGAAAGGCGCGGGTGTCGGCCTTTTCGCTTTCCGACAGGGCCGGTTCCTGCGGCGCGTTACCGTTGACCAGGCGCCAACTCTCGGCGCTTTGCGCGCGCTTGATCAAGGCATATTCGAGCCAGGTGATATGGGCCCGATTAAGCCCCTCGTTGGTGGACACAAAGGCCACTCCCCAATGCCAAAAATCCTTGGCTTTCAGCTGTTGGCCGATGCGCGTGCGCAGGCCGTCGGCCTGGCCGATATAGAGGGTGGAACGCTCGTCATCCTCTTCCGGATGGCCGGCCAGGAAATACACGCCGGTGCGGGCGAATTCCGCCCGCTTGCTGGTGTCGGCCCAGTTTTCACGGCGAAACACCACGCCCAACCCGGTCCAATTCATGCGATCGATCAGGCGCACGCCCTCGGGTACGAAAATACGAATGGTGAAAGGCTCCGCCATCGCGTGCCACTCTACGTTCGCCGACATCCTGAAATCGTATTTTATGCGAAAAATAGTACGGTGTCGCAATTAAAGATTGTTGGGTGGCGGCTCAGCGGCAGGTCAGGTAAAGCGCGTCGCCATGGCGGTTGTGAAAGGCCCCGGTGGCGTGGCGGCGGTCGAAATAGCCGCGCGTTGGCGTGGCGGCGTTGGCTGGATGGCCGGCGTCAATGTAAAACCCTT
>NZLB01000124.1 GCA_002694075.1 Nisaea sp. | reverse complement strand
GGGGCGGCGCCAACGCGTTTGAAGACCTCGGCGGCGAGACCTTCGGGCGACCGCACTTTCACGCCTTTAAAGTCAGCGACGCCGCGGATCGGCACGGTCGACACAAAGGCTTCCTTGGCATAGGGGCCGCAGCCGACCACATGCACCCTGCCCTTGGTGTATTTGTCATAGAGTTTTTGCAAAATCTCTTTGCCGCCGCCGTATTGGCAAAACGTGCGCACCTGGTCGACGGTGTCGTAACCCGCGATCAAGTCGCCGATAATGGCAAAGGCCGGATCACGGCCGGAGAAATAAGACACCGCGTTCAAATCGCCATCGAGAATGCCATTGGCCACCGCGTCAATGGTTTCGCGGTGCGGCACCACCGATTTGGTCGGCAGCACGTCGATGCCGATTTTGCCGGAAGTCATGGTTTTCAGCTTCGGCGCCCATTTGTCGGTCATGAAGCGGTGGGCCCAGTCGCCGGCTTTGGAGCTCGCCTGAACTTTGAGCGTTTTCGCCTCGACCGCAACGCCGGTGGTGACCAGCATGGCCGTCGCGGCAATCGCGAGAGCAGTCTTTTTCAACATGTTCATTCCCCTGTTAATCGAATTTACCGTTTTTTGTTGTAGGGCGGGTTGAGCGCGCTCACCCCGCCGAGTTGGGGCCATAGCGGCGCACGCGGATATCCGCCTGCTCCTTATGGCCCGCGAAGCCTTCAAGCGCACAAAGCCGCGAACAATATTCTCCAACATGGGCGCTCGCCTCGTTGGTCAGAACCTTTTGCCATGTACAGGTTTTTAGGAACTTCCCAACCCAGAGGCCGCCAGTGTAGCGTGCAGCTTTTTGAGTTGGCAACGTATGGTTTGTACCAATCACCTTGTCGCCGTAGGAGACATTGGTGCGCGGCCCCAGGAACAAGGCGCCGTAATTGGTCATGGTGTTGAGAAATAGGTCATCGTCGGCGGTCATCACCTGCACATGCTCGGAGGCGATGTCATCGGCGACCTTAACCATTTCCTGGAGGTCTTCGGCGACAATCACTTCGCCATAGTCGCGCCAGGCTTGACCGGCGACCTCGCCGGTCGGCAGCCATTTTAAAATCCGCTCCACCCATTCCATGGTGTCGCGCGCCAGCTTTTCCGAATTGGTCAGCAGCACCGCCGGCGAGGTGGGACCATGCTCGGCCTGACCGAGCAAATCGGTGGCGCACATTTCACCATCTACAGTTTCATCGGCGATGATCAAAGTCTCGGTCGGACCGGCGAACAGGTCGATGCCAACACGGCCAAATAATTGCCGCTTGGCCTCGGCGACGAAGGCGTTACCGGGGCCGACCAGCATATCGACGCCGGCGATGCTGGCGGTGCCAACGGCCATCGCGCCGACCGCTTGAATGCCACCGAGACAATAAATCTCATCGGCGCCGGCCAGCGCCTGGGCGGCGACGATGGCGGGCGCCGGCTTGCCGTTGAACGGCGGTGCGCAGGTGATGATGCGCGGCACGCCGGCGACCTTGGCCGTCACCACCGACATATGGGCCGAGGCGAGCAGCGGATATTTACCGCCCGGCACGTAGCAGCCGACCGAATTCACCGGGATATTCTTGTGACCCAGAATCACCCCCGGCAGGGTCTCCACCTCGATATCCTGTAAGGCGGCGCGTTGGTGGCGCGCGAAATTACGCACCTGTTCCTGGGCGAATTTAATGTCGTGAATGTCTTGATCGCTCAAGGTCGCAATACAGGCGTCGATTTCATCCTGACTGAGGCGAAAATCATCGCGCTCCCAGCCGTCGAATTGGATCGACATCTCGCGGACAGCGTCATCGCCCCGCGCCGTGATATCTTCCAAGGCGGTTTCGACGATCTGTCGCACCTTGTCATTTTCCTCGCGCCGCGCCTCAACCGACTTCGCCGTCTTAAGCCAAACAGCCATTTTTTCCCCGCCGATGGTATGAATCTCTGCCTTTGTTTGTAGCTCAACTGACGACCGTGCCATAGTCCGGCGCACCTGCCGCGACATTTTTGAAGGAACCGATCCGATGACCGATCAGCCCATCCCCCGCATGCCGTCTTTTCGCCTGGAAGGGCGCCGCGCCGTGGTCACCGGCGCCGGCCGCGGGCTTGGCCGTGCCTGTGCCCACGCCTTGGCCGAGGCCGGCGCCCATGTCATCGCGGTCGCGCGTAGCGCCGATGAATTGGCGGCCCTGGTCGCGGAAATCACCGCCGCCGGCGGCAGCGCCGAGGCGGCGCCTTGCGACGTCATGGACATGGCCGCGCTGGCGGCCCTGTTCGACGACCGGCCGGCGGCGCATGTGGTGGTGAATAACGCCGGCACCAATAAGCCGATGCCGGCCTTCGATGTGACGGTCGACGACTTTGACCTGATCATGGATTTGAACGTGCGCGCGGCGTTTTTTGTCGCGCAGGCCGCCGCTCGCGCCATGGTGCGCGACGGCACCGGCGGCAGCATTATCAACATGTCCTCGCAAATGGCCCATGTCGGCGGGCCGCGCCGCGCGGTCTATTGCGCCAGTAAGCACGCCGTCGAAGGCTTCACCAAGGTGATGGCCGCCGAATGGGCCGAACACGGGATCCGGGTCAACACCATCTGCCCGACCTTTGTCGAAACGCCAATGACCCAGCCGTTTTTATCCGAGCCCGGTTTCAAGGAAACCGTCGAGCAAGCGATTTTGCTGGGCCGCGTTGGCCAAGTCGAGGACGTGATGGGCGCGGTTGTTTACCTGGCCAGTGACGCGTCGGCCCTGGTCACTGGCGCGCCGCTCATGCTGGATGGCGGCTGGACCGCGGTTTAGCCCAAGGCGGCGTCGATATCGGCGATGATGTCGGCGGCGCTTTCCAAGCCGATCGACAGGCGGATCACATCGTCACCGGCGCCGGCGGCGGCGCGTTGCTCGGCCGTCAACTGGCGATGGGTGGTCGAGGCCGGGTGCAACACAAGCGAGCGGGTGTCGCCGATATTGGCCAAATGGGACAGCAATTGGCAGCGCTCGACGAAGGCCAGGCCGGCTTCGTAGCCGCCTTTGACGCCAAAGGTGAAGACCGCCCCGGCGCCGCGCGGCAGGTAGCGCGCCGCCCGGTCATGGTGCGGATGGTCCGCCAAACTGGCGTGGGAGACCCAGGAAACGCGGCCGTCTTGGTCGAGGAAACGGGCGACTTCGGCGGCGTTCTCGCAATGCCGGGCCATGCGCAGGGGGAGGGTTTCAATGCCGGTGATGGTGAGATAGGCGTTCATCGGCGCCATGGTCGGCCCCAGATCGCGGAGACCCACGGCATGGCCATAGGTGGTGTAGGCGAGATCGCCGAATGTTTCCCAAAAATTGAGCCCGTGATAGGCCGGTTCCGGCGCCGCCAGTGAAGGAAAGCGGTCGCTCGTGCCCCAGTCGAAACCGCCGCCGTCGACCACCGCGCCGCCCATCGCGTTGCCATGGCCGGACAAAAACTTGGTGGTCGAATGAACCACGATATCGGCGCCGTGGCGGAGCGGTTGGCAGAGATATGGTGTCGCCATGGTGTTATCGATGATCAACGGCAAGCCGGCGCCATGGGCGATCTCGGCGAGCGTTTCGAGATCGGTCACCGCACCGCCGGGATTGACCAGGCTTTCGGCGAAAATCGCCTTGGTCCGGTCGGTGATCGCGGCCTTTACCGCCGCCGGATCGTCGGTGTCGACGAAACTGCAATGCCAATCGAATTTTTGAAAGGTACGGCCGAATTGGGTGATTGAGCCGCCATAAAGGCGGTTGGCGGCGACAAAATGGTCGCCCGGTCCCATCAGTGGAAACAGGGCGATCATCTGGGCGGCGTGGCCGGAGGAGGTGCAGGTGGTGCCGCGGCCGCCTTCGAGGGCGGCGATGCGTTCCTCCAACACCGCCACCGTGGGGTTGGACAAGCGGCCGTAGATATTGCCGAAGGTCTGCAAATTGAACAGCGAGGCGGCGTGGTCGGCGTCCTCGAAAACATAAGCGGTGGTTTGGTAAATCGGCGTCGAGCGGGCGCCGGTCACCGGGTCGGGGGCGGCGCCGGCATGCACCGCCAGGGTTTCGATACCGTCGAAGCGCCGCGGCCAGCCGTCTGTCGGCATTGGTGCCTCGCCGGCGGCGACACCCGGCACCCGGCGTTTGGCGGAAATCACCCCGGAATTGAAGCCGTGCCAGCCCAATTCGCCGAACAGGCGGCTAAACTCGATCTTCGGACAGCGGTCCATGACCACTTTCAGGCCGGCCGCCTCGGCGCGGGCGGCGGCGACGTCGTCGCGCACCTCCAACTGCATCCACACCACTTTGGCGCCAATCTCGGCGGCCTGGTCGGCGAAGGCGCCGGCGGCGTGCGAGGCGCGGAAAATATCGACCATGTCGACCGGCACCGGAATTTCGGCGAGGTCGCCATAGACCGGTTCGCCTAAAATCTCCTTACCGACCGCGCGCGGGTTCACCGGGATCACCCGATAGCCCTTCTGCTGCAGGTATTTCATGGCGAAATAGCTGGGCCGATTCCAATTCTCACTGGCCCCGACCATGGCGATGGTTTTCACCGACGCCAGGATGTCGCGGATGTAATTGTCGCTGTAGTCGCAGTGGACAATGGGGGTCGGGCGCGGATCGTTTTCGGCCATGGCCTGGCTCACTCCTCCCAGGTCGGCGGGCGTTTGTCGATAAAGGCGGTAATGCCCTCGACGGCGTCGGCGGCGAGCATGTTTTCAGCCATCACTTGGCCGGTATAGGCATAAGCGTCGTCCAGCGGCATTTCCACCTGGCGGTAAAAAGCTTCCTTCCCGACCTTCAAGGTATGCGGCGATTTGGCGACGATCTGGGCGGCCAAACCGGCGGTCTCGGCGGCCAGGGCCGCGGGCGGGACGACGCGGTTGATCAGGCCGATCTCGCGCGCTTTTTCGGCGCTGATCAACTCGCCGGTGACCAGCATTTCCATGACGTGTTTGCGCGCCACATTGCGCGACACGGCGACCATCGGGGTGGAACAGAAAAGGCCGATATTGACCCCCGGCAAGGCGAAGCGGGCGGCGCTCGCGGCGATCGCTAAATCGCATGTGGCGACCAATTGGCTGCCGGCGGCGGTGGCCACGCCCTGGACTTCGGCGATCACCAATTGCGGCAAGCGGACAATACTGGTCATCAGTGCCGAGCAGGTCTCGAACACTCGCCGGTAATAGGCCGCGTCACCCTTATGGGCCATCATTTGCTTCAGGTCGTGGCCGGCGCAAAAACCCGGCCCGGCGGCGGCCAGGATGACGCATTTGACCGCCCGTTCGCCGGCGATGGCGTCCAGGCGGGCTTGCAAGGCGGCCATCATCTCCATCGACAAGGCGTTGCGCGCCGCCGGCCGGTTGAGGGTCAGGCGGGCGATCCCGTCGGCGTCTTCGCGCAGAACCAAATCGGCGTGTTCGGCGCGGGCGGGGGGGGCGGTCGACATGGCGGCCGTGCTCCGGTGCGTCTGATGGTCGTTGCAACTTTCGCCGATCCGTCGGCGAATGCAAGTTTTATGGCCAGGTGTCGTGTGGCCTGTCTCTTACTTCGTGGCCGCGGGCAGCGTCTCAGACCGTTACGTTCAACAGATGCAGAACCACGGTCACGGTGAGGAAAGACAAACCCGCCGACAGCACCAGCGACGAGGCCACCGCCGCTTCGCCGGCTTGGTAGCGAGCGGCCAGCAAATAGACATTGATGCCGACCGGCAGGGCGGCGACCAGCACCGCCACATCCCGCCATAGCGCGGGCAAGTCGAAGACATAGGTGCCAAGCAGCCAAACCAGCGTCGGATGGCCGGCCAGCTTCAAAACCGACCACAACCCGGCCCGCCCGATGGCGCCGCCAAGGCGATAGGCGGCCAGCGAGGCGCCCATCGAAAATACCGCGCACGGCAGGGCGGCGCGCGCCAACATGTCGGCCATTTTGGCAACCGGCGCCGGTGTCGTGAACCCCACCATATTGGCGGCGAGGCCCAACAGCAGGCCGGCGATGATCGGGTTGGTCACGATCCCCCGGCCAATACTCCACGGCAGTATTATCAGATTGCGAGTGTCGCCGCGGGCGATTTCAATCAACATCGTGGCGCTGCCGATCAACAGGATCGAATGCAGCGAGATGATGATGAACAAGGGCACCGCCCCGGCCTCGCCAAAGGCGGTTAAGACAAGCGGAATGCCAAGCATCACGGTGTTGGCGAAGCCGCAGGTCATGCCGGCCAGGATGGCCTCCGAAGAGCCGCTTTTGAAAAACCCGCCGCTGAGCGCCATGGCCAGCGCCCAAACCCCCGCGACCCCGCCGTAATAGGTCAACACGAAACCCCAGGGGAAAGGATCGGGCAGAACCGCGCGGCCGGCGGTTTGGAACAGCATCACCGGCATCGCGAAATTAAACACGAAGGCCGACAGGCCACGCGCCGCGCTTTGCGGGAACAGGCCGCTGACGGCGGCGAGGTAGCCAACCGCCATTAGCCCGAACACCGGCGTCACGATATCGAACAGAATTTCCATAGGGTCGGCGGGTACCTGATTTCACGGCGGCCGGCAAGCCGCGACCCTTTTCAGGCGAAGGCTTTATTCGCTATCATCACGGTCAGCGTATTTGGGGAGGGGGCGATGACGTTCTTTGAGGTGGCGGCCGGCCGATCACTTTACTATGAGCATAGCGCGCCCAGCGCGCCGGACGGGCGCACCTTCGTGTTTGTCAACGCGCTGACCGGCAATACCGAGACCTGGCAGCACGCGGCGATTGGCCCGGCCCTGCGCGTCGCCGGCCATGGCACCCTCTGTTACAATTTTCGCGGCCAGGCTGAAAGCGGTTTCGCCGGTCCCGAGGATGCCCAACCGGCGGTCATCGTGGCCGATCTTGTCGCGCTGTTGGACCATCTCGGGCCGGCGCGCCCGGTGCTGGTCGGACTATCCATCGGCGGCTTATTCGCGGCTCAGGCCCATCTCGCCGGCGCCGCCGCCGACGCCTTGGTATTCATCAACACCTTGCGCAAACCGGGCCTGCGCCTCGACTGGATCAACCGGGCGATGGTCGCCGCCGCGACCCTTGGCGGCAGCCAGTTGGTGATGGAGATGAACCTGCCCCATTTGGTTAATCCGGAGATGTTGGCCGGTGCCCGTGAAACCGCCAGTTTCGCCGGCTACAGCCCCGCCGACCCGGCCGACGGCCTGTTCCAATTACTGGCCCAATCGTTGGCCACCGATTGGGATTTTCCCTATGAACGCTTGGCGCTGCCGGTCCTGTCGCTCACCGGCGTCTATGACCGCGTGTTTCGCGTCGACGCCGACAAGGCCGAATTGGCGGCCCGCATCGCCGATCACCGCGAGGTGATTTTCGATAACGCCGGTCATCTCATCCCAGTGGAGCGGCCGGCCGCCTTCACCGCCGCCCTGCTTGATTTCGCCGGCCAGCTTTAGGCCGCCGCGATGCGCCCCGATTTGGTGATTTTCGACTGTGACGGGGTGCTGGTCGACAGCGAACCGCCGGTCTTTCGGGTGGTGACCGCCGAACTGCGAGCCTTGGGCCTGGACGTCACCTTGGAGGAAACCATGGCCCTCCATAAGGGCAAGACCCTGGAGCAAAGCCGGCCGTTGATCGAGGCGCGCCTGGGTCGCGCCCTGCCGGCCGATTGGGCCGCCAAACTGCGCCAGCGGACCAACGCCGCCTTGGACCAGGCGCTGGCGGCGATCCCCGGCGCGGTCGCCGCCGTCCGCGCGGTCGCCGCCGCCGCCATCCCGCACTGTGTGGTCAGCCAAAGCCGCCGCGTCCGTATCGACACCAATCTGCGCCATATCGGGCTCGACGCGGTGTTCGGCGCGCGGGTGTATTCCACCCATGACCTCGGCAAGCCGAAACCGGCGCCGGATATTTATCTGCGGGCGGCCGCCGATTTCGGCGTCGCCCCGGCGCGGGTGGCGGTGATCGAGGACACCGTGACCGGCGTCGCCGGCGGGGTCGCGGCGGGTATGCGGGTGCTCGGTTACGCCGCCGACGCCGCCCCCGGCAGCTTAACCGCCGCCGGCGCCGCCGAAGAATTCACCGACATGGCCCGGGTGCCGGAATTGCTCCGCTTATGATCGGCATCAACCGCCCCGATCTGGTGATTTTCGATTGCGACGGGGTATTGGTCGAAAGTGAGGCCATCGCCAACCGGGTGTTCGCCGAAATGGTCACCGCCGAAGGCTATCCGATCACCCCGGAAGCCTCGCTGGCCCGCTTCAAGGGCGGCCGTTTCAAATCGATCCAGGGGGTGATCGAGGAGGAATTGGGCCGTTCCCTTGGGCCCGATTGGATCCCGCGCCTTTATGACGCCATGTATGTCGCTTTCCGCGCCGAGCTGAAACCGGTCGCCGGCGTGGTCGGTTTGATCGATGCCTTGGCGGCCGAGGATGTGCCGACTTGCGTCGCCTCCAACGGCCCTATCGCCAAAATGCAAGTGACCCTGGGCATCACCGATTTATGGCGGCGCTTCGAGGGGCGGATTTTTTCCGCCGACATGGTCGCACGGCCGAAACCGGCCCCCGACCTGTTCCGCCACGCCGCCGACACCATGGGCGCCCGGCCCGCGCGTTGTTTGGTGATCGAGGATAGCCCGCCCGGCGTGCGCGGCGGCCTGGCCGCCGGCATGAACACCATCGCCCTGGTCAGCGACCCAGCCGACCGGCCGGCGATGGCCGCCCTTGAGCCAACCTGGATGGTCGAGGATTTGAGCCGCGTCACGGAAGCCCTGCGGACCGCCCCCGCGCCGGCCTGATGTCAGGACCGCTGGCTGGCGGCGAGGCCGGCACCGGTGGCCATCAACACCGTGCCCAGGACCCGGTTGCGCAGGCGCGCCCAGCGTTGGTTGGAAAACACGCGGTTGAGGCGTCCGGCGAGCACCGCGTAGAGGCTGTCAATGGCGAGCGCGATGATCAAAAAACTGGCGCTCAGCACCGCCAATTGCGGCCCGATGGGTAAGTCGGGAGTGATAAATTGCGGGAAAAAGGCGACGTAAAACAGCAGGCTTTTGGGATTCAACATCGCCACCCAAACGCCTTGCCAAAACACCGTCCTAAAGTCGCCGGCGCGCGGTACCTGGGACGCGGCGGGGGCGGCGCGAAACTGTTTCACCCCAAGATAGACCAGATAGGCCGCGCCGAGCCAGCGCAGGATATCGTACCACGGCGCGATCAAGGCCAGCACCGGCGCCAAGCCAAAAGCCCCGATCACCAGGAAGGTCGAGGTGCCGATGGCCGATCCGGCGGTGGTGGCCAGCCCGAAGCGGGTGCCGCGGGCCAGTGCGTTGGTGACGATCAAGGTCACCATCGGCCCCGGCAACAGGACCAAGGCGGCGGTCGCCAGGCAAAAGGCCAAGTAGAGCGTGGCGTCGACCGGTAGGGACATGGTCTGCCTCCAATGGCGCGAGCGATCACCCCTCGCAGGGCGGCTCCCAGCCGGCGGTTTCGGGCCGGTCTTCGGACCTTCCCCGGATCATCGCCTTGCGCGGTGCCAAGCGCGCTTGATAGCGTGCCCGGGTGGACGGCGCCGCCGGCGCGTTCGAGGGGGCCGTTAACGCCACATGAAGGGCTTTAACCGGCCACACGTATAGAAAGTGTAACCCACGTCGCACACGCTTAAAAGAGGAGTTGAAATGGCCCGCATCGATCCCCGCAAAATGGAGCGCATCGCCCGCGAGGAAGTGCCGTTCGTCGGCCAATTGGGGATCCGTTTTGAGCATATCGAGGACGGCACGGCGCGGGCGGTGTTGCCGATGACGGCGGAAAACGGTCTGCTCAGGCCGGGCGGCACGATTTCCGGCCCGGTCATGATGGGCATGGCCGATTATGTGATGTACGCCTGTGTGATCTCGATGGTCGGCCCCGCGTTGATGGCGGTGACGACGAATCTCAACGCCAATTTCCTGCGCCGGCCGCGGCCGGTCGACCTGGTGGCCGAGGGGCGGTTGCTCAAATGCGGCAAACGCCTGGCCTATGGCGAGGTGACCTTATGGAGCGCCGGCGCGCCGGAGGACCCGGTCTGTCACGTCACCTTGACCTATGCTTTGCCGCCCGCCGATGCCGGCTGAACCTTTGATCACGCTCGCCGCCGGCGACCTGATCGTCGACGTCGCGCCGCAATTGGGCGGCCGGGTGGCCCGCTTCGACCACAAGGTCGGCGGCGCCCGGCAGCCGATTTTTACCCCCATCACCGATCTTGGCCAGGACCCGGCGGGACCGATTTCGGGCGGCTGCTATCCCTTGGTGCCGTTTTCCAACCGCATCGCCGGCGGCCGTTTGGCGGTGGCGGCGGAAAGCCATCGTCTGGCGATCAATGAGCCGGCGCGCGGCCACGCCCTGCACGGCCACGGCGCCTGGCGGCCCTGGCAAGTTACCGC
>NZLB01000123.1 GCA_002694075.1 Nisaea sp. | reverse complement strand
GTCGGCGACCAGGGGCAGGCCGCTATCGACGGCGAAGCTTTTCAAGCCACCGTCGATGATCACCCGGTCGTCGGCGACCCGGCTCATCACCGTCGCCAGCACGAACAGGCTGTGCTCGAATTCATGCATTGGGTCGCCATCGGCGTCCAGGACTCGGCCGTAGTCAGCGTCCATGAAGACATAGGAGCCGGCCTGAATCTCGGTGTAGACGCCGCTGGTTCCCTCGAAACGGAAGGTGCCGGTGCCGGCGCCGCCAACAATCGCCGGCGGCAATCCGGCGGCGGTCAGATCGTCGATGGTCGCGCGTGTCGCCGCGATGGCGTGGTCAATCGCCGCCTTTCGCTCGGAAAAGCCGCGAATGTGCTGGGCCGCGCCGTGATAGGCTTGCAAGCCGTCAAAACGTAGCGCGGCGTGGTCGGCGACACGGCGGGCCAGGGCCACCGCCGGCGCGCCTGGCGCCACGCCGCAGCGATTGGTGCCGACATCGATTTCCACCAGCACCGACAGGGTGCTGCCGAAGCGAGCGGCGGCGGCCGCCAAATCGTCGACATTTTGCGCGTCATCGACACAAACCCGCACCACCGCCTGGCGCGCCAGGGCGGCCACCCGGTCGATCTTGCGGGCGCCGATAACCTGGTTGGAGACCAGCACGTCACGGACGCCGCCGGCCACCAAAATCTCCGCCTCGCCGACCTTTTGGCAGCATTGGCCGACCGCGCCGCGAGCGATCTGCTGGGCCGCGATGATTGGCGATTTATGGGTTTTGGCATGGGCTCTGAGGCCGACACCCAGGTCGCGGGCGGCCGCCGCCATGCGGTCCAGATTACGCTCAAAGGCGTCCAGGTCGATGATCAAGGCCGGGGTATCGACCTCATCCACGCTCATGCCGGCCACCGCCGGGGGCGCTATCGCCATGCTGTCACTCCTTGTGATCGTGAGAACCTAAAAACAAATCCAAAAGCTGCTCGCCGGCGACACTTGCGATGACATCGCCTTCGGCCACCCGCGCCTCCAGGCCCGGCACCGCCGCCGTCACGCGCGCGTCATTCTCCAGCCGGGCCAACAGTTGGTCGCGCAAACTGTCCCACATCCAGTCGATCCGCTGGTGGCGGCGGCGCGCCTCGCGGCTGCCGTCAGCGGCGGTTTGCGCCGCGTGTTCCTCGATCCGCGCCCATAGCGCCGGCAGCCCCTCGCCATGCAGGGCGCTACAGGTCAGCACCGGCGGCCGCCAATCGCTGCCGGCCGGGGTAACAATGCGCAGGGCCTGGCTATATTCGGCCGCCGCCTCCTCGGCGCGGGCGCGGTTGTCGCCATCGGCCTTGTTGACGGCGATCATATCGGCGATCTCCAGCAAGCCCTTTTTGATGCCCTGCAACTCATCGCCGGCGCCGGGCAGCATCAGCACCAGGAAGAAATCGACCATGCCGGCGACCGCCACCTCCGACTGGCCGACGCCAACCGTCTCCACCAGAATGACATCGAAACCGGCTGCCTCACAAAGCGCCATGGTCTCGCGGGTGGCGCGGGTCACGCCGCCCAAGGTGCCGGCCGAGGGCGAGGGGCGAACAAAGGCCGCCGGATCGACCGACAGGCGCTGCATGCGGGTTTTGTCGCCGAGGATCGAGCCGCCGCTGCGCGTGCTCGAGGGGTCGACGGCGAGCACCGCGACCCGCCGCCCAAGTTCTGTCAGGACGGTGCCGAAAGCGTCGATGAAGGTGCTTTTACCGACCCCCGGCACGCCGGTGATGCCGATCCGCTGGGCCCGGCCGGTGTGCGGCGCGATAGCGTTGAGCAAGGCGCGAGCGGCCGTCCGATGCGCCGGATTACGGCTTTCCACCAGCGTGATGGCGCGGCCCAGCGCGGTGCGCTCGCCGGCGACCACGCCCGCGGCGAGGGCAGCGGCGTCCGGGCCGGCGGGGCGGCGGTCAGCGGACCGGCGGTCAGCGGTGGGCGAAGGCGAGCTCATGGCTTTCGGCTTACCCGATCACCGGCCGGTTGACCAGTCCCGCGTGGGCCGAAACGCGCCCTTTCGACCGATAAAAAACGCCTCCCCACCCGGGTGGGGAGGCGCTGCGAAACGCGAAGTTTGACGGGGCTTGGACCCGTTGCGGCGGGATCTTCCGATCCGGTGAGCAATCGGCCTCACCTCGCCAAATCGAGCCTTCTCGCTTCTTCCTCCGGTCGGCGACCCGCCGGCGCGGGGACGCGCCGGCGGTTGGGATGGAGGCCGGGCCGGCCGAAGCCCGGGGGTCACACCAGGGTGAAGTGCAACGCTTGCAGATCGTCGACGCCCACCCCGAGCAGGACGATTTTGTTATCGCCGCCGAGATCGACCACCGCGTCGCCATCGGCGTTTTCATCGATACGGCCGGCTTTGAAGGCGGCGAAATCTTCGTCGAATCCAAGCCAGTGGAGTCGAGGAACTCGCCGGCGTCGGTATCGAAATCGCTGATCACATCGCTGCCGGATTCGGTCTCGAAGACGAAGACGTCGGTGCCTTGGCCGCCGCCCATGGTATCGTCGCCGACCCCGCCGTAGAGCACGTCGTCGTCACGGTTGCCGAACAGCAGGTCGTCGCCTTTATTGCCCCAGACCGTGTCTTCGCCCTGGCCGCCATAGACGGTGTCCTCGTCTTGACCGCCATAGACCGTGTCCTCGTCCCTATTGCCGTAGATCATGTCCGACTGCCTATTGCCATAGGTGAGGTCGTCATCCTGACCCCCGAACATGACGTCCGCCTGTTGGCCACCGAAGACGGTGTCGAGACCTTGGTTGCCGTAGCTCAGGTCACCGTCCTCGTTACCGTAGATGAGGTCGTTGTCATTGCCGCCATTAAGGGTGTCATCGCCTTCCAAACCGGAGAAGGTGTTGGCGCCCCCGCCGCCGGTGGCGACGTTATCGAGCTCATTCAGCTTGGTTTCGGTGTCCGCCGTGCTATCGATCTGAATGTTCTCGATGGTGTTTGGCAGTTCCTTCACCTCGACCTTGGTGACGACCGTGTCGATATCGTCGGTGCCATCCTCTGGACCGAGTTCAACCGCCTCCTGATTGGTGTTGACGATGATGGTTTCGCCAGTGTCTTCCTCTTCCTCCACTTCATTTTGGTTCTGATCCTGATTCTGATCGGTTTGATCGCTGCCGCCGCTCTGCGCCGGCACGAACACCAGTTCGCCATCATCGTTGACGGTGAGCGCGCCATTGGCCGCCGCCTCGACCACCAGGGTGGCGTCGACATTACCATCGCCATCAATATTGATGGTCACGCCGCCGGCCGGGCTTCCCACCAGCGCCACCTTTGTTTTGGCGGGGTCAAAATCCTCGATCACCAGGTGGTCGTCCGCGCCGAAGCCGACGATGGTGTCGCCGTTCAGGTCGGCGGCGCTGCCGCGTACCGTGTCGGCGCCATCGCCAAGGACGATCCGGTCGCCGCCGGCCCCGCCGATCAGCAAGTCGTTGCCCGGCCCGCCGTCGATTGTGTCGGCACCCGCACCGCCGTCGAGGGTGTCGGCACCGGCGCCGCCGGAGAGGACATTGCTGCCGCCACCGCCGGTGATGTTGTCGTCGGCTCCCGAGCCGTTGACGCCGGTGATGCCGGTCAGCACATCGCCATCCGCCTCGCCGCCGGTTTGCGGCCCGCCGGAGGTGAGATCGACCGTCACGCCGGCGGTGGAGCCGCTGTAGTCGACCGTGTCGTTGCCGGCGCCGCCGTCGATGGTGTCGGCACCCGGGCCGCCCCGGAACACATCCTCGCCCGCGCCGCCGGAGAGCACGTCATTGCCCTTGCCGCCGTTGAGAGTGTCGGCGCCGTCGCCGCCGGAGAGGGTGTCATCGCCGTCGCCGCCGGAGGGGTCGTCGACACCTTCGCCGCCGGACAGCACGTCATTGCCTTCGCCGCCGGAGAGCGCGTCATTGCCTTCGCCGCCGGTGATGGTGTCATTGCCGGCGCCGCCGGTGATCCGGTCGGTACCGCCGACGCCAACCAGGGAATCGTCACCCAAGCCGCCGGAAATATGGTCAATTTCAGCGGACCCGGAGATGGTGTCATCGCCGGCGCCACCGACCATCGTGCTTCGGCCGCTCCAGGCGGGCGTGCTGGAAAGTAGGTCGTTGCCAGCACCACCGTAAATTTTATTATTGCCGGTGCCGCCGGAGATGGTGTCATCGCCACCAGCCCCGGACAGGAAATCCGCATCGGCTGTTCCAAGATAATCATCGTTAGCTGAAGTTCCGACCCATGTGACCATTTCGCACCCACCATCCAAACGTGTTGTTTTTGGCTCCCAATCCGTCGACACAATCGAGACCGACTATGCGAACAGGAGTAGCGAGCGAGGTCACGGCCGGCGCTCATGCGGAGGGGTCAAGCGAAGAAAAAAAGGGTAAAAATTTTATGCTAATGGGTATTTTTTAGCTAAAAACTAGCGAAAATCTGGGCTTTTCAGACGGAGGGCAGCCCGGGCGTTGGCCGTGGATACCGGCCCGGTCACAACCAGGAATTGGCGCCTATTCGCCCCGGGGTACTGGCTGTTTGTCTTAAAACTATCGGTTGGCCGAGAGCGGCCGCCCAAGACCGCCCCAAGACCGCCCCAAGACCGACTGTGGATGCCGGCTTTAGGCCGGCGCGCCCGCGCGAAAGAACGAAGGCGACGCTTTAGGCCGATGTCTCGGCCAGGTCGAGGCGATGTTCGATACGGTCAACCCGCGCCTCCAAACGGTCCAGCCAGCGGTTGACGCCGGCCAGCCCCTGGGCCAGCGCTGCCTGACCCTCTTCCAAGGCTGTGACGCGTCGCTTTAAATCGGCGATATCATCAATCACCCGATCCATTTTGGCATCGAGCTGGCGCAACATTTCGAGGACCCGGTTGTCGGGTTCGGTTGTCATAACCTGAAATTAGGTGCCGGCGGCGGCCGCCGCAAGGGCGCAAAAGAG
>NZLB01000122.1 GCA_002694075.1 Nisaea sp. | reverse complement strand
GGTATAGCCGATGTCGGTGGCGTGGCGCACCGTCGCCTCGACGGTATAGGCGGTCGAGACGCCGCAGCAGATCAAATGGCGGGCGCCGAGAGAGAACAGAACTTCCTCCAAGGTTGAATTATGGAAGCCGCTGTTGCGGGTATGGGTGACGACATATTCGTCCGCCGTCGGCGCCAGGCCGTCGATGAACTCAACCCCCCAGGTGCCCTCGCGCCAGGCGCCCAGCTTCAGCCATTCGCGGATCAAGTCGGTATTGGCGACGACACCTTTGAAATCGGCCGGCACGGCGAGGCGCACATGGACGATCGGCACCGCCGCGCCGCGCGCCCCGGCGAACAACCGCTTGGCGTTTTCCAGTCGCTCCCAGCGCCAGGCGCTGTCGGCGCCGATGCCGACCTTGATCTTGCCGTCGGGATGGCAGTTTTCGTTCTGGTAATGGTTGGCGACGATCACCGTCGCGCCAAGGGTGGGGGCGGTCATGGGTGGGCTCTCTATGAAGATCAGACAGGCGCAGTCAGGGCAGTATTTTAGCCTGCCGCAGGGCGGTCAAGCGGTCGCGCAGCATGCCTTCGCTGTCGACGAAGTCCAGGAAGCCATGGCGCCGACATTTCAGGGTGTCGGCCATGACGTCCCAGGTGGTGTTGAAGACATAATCGGCGAACGGCCAAGAGACCATCTCGGCCAGTCGATTGGGCACCAGGCCATGGGCCGCGGTCAATTGTCGCCAGTCGGTCTCGGCGTCGGCCATGACCTCAACCAATTTCACGTCGCGCGGGCCGTCGACCGTCATCTCAAACACCTCGGCCAGGCGCGGCCAGAGATTTTGCCAGCGGAAAAAATCGCCATTGGTGATGTTGAAAATCTCGCCATCGGTGCTGGGTGTCGCCGCCGCCCAATCAATCGCCCGCGACAGCAAATCGGCGTCGGTGGCTTGGTAAATCGGCGCCCAGGCGGCCGCCGGGCCGGGGAAATAAAGCGGTTCGCCGCGGGCTTTCAAAACGCTGGCCAGGACGCCAAGAACGGCCAGCAGGTTTTGCGGCGACCGCCGGCCGGCGCCGATCACCACATGCGGCCGCAGCACGCTCCAGCGCCACCCATGGGCGGCCGCGGCGTCGGCCAGGGCGTCGGCCTGGTCGTCGTAATAATGGCCGCCGGGCAAGCGTGGATCGCTTTCCTTGGCGGGGGTTTTAAACGGCCCCAAATGGCTGCCATAGGCCTTCATGCCCTGCAGCAAAGTGACCTGGGCCAGTTGCGGGCAATACCGTCGGACCAGATCGAGGGCGGCGTCGAACAGCGCCCGATTGGGCTCGCGTTGGCTGGCCATGTCGCCGGTTTCGATGAAGCCGGCGAAAACCATTTCGGTGACCGGCGCAAGGGCCGCGGTGTCGACCTTCGCCGGCGCCATCAGGTCAAGCGCCAGTGAGCGTATGTTCTCGGCCGGTGCCGGTTCCGGTCGCCGCGACAGGGCCAGGGCGGTGACCCCGGGGCGGCCAGCCAGATTGCCGATATGGGCGCCGCCGATGACGCCCGAGGCGCCGATCACCAGCACATGGCGCGGCGTCGCCATCATCCGGCCAACTTGGCGCGGAAGGCGGGGTCGTCGAGGACCTCGCGATTGACCACATAGTCGGGGTTTTGACCGCCGGCGACGGCGCGAATGGCGGCCATGTTGAGGCGCGCCATTTCGGCGAACATGTGATCGGTCCAGCCCAGCGCGTGCGGCGCGAGGATGACATTGTCGAGGCCGGCGATGGCCTCGTCGGCGGCCGACGGTTCGGGGTCCAAGACATCCAAGCCGGCGCCGGCGATGGTGCCGGCGACCAGGGCGTCGTAAAGGGCGGTTTGGTCGACCACCGGTCCGCGCGCGGTGTTGATGAGATAGGCGGTCGGTTTCATTTGGGCTAGCCGAGCGGCGTTGACCAGGTGGCGTGTGCCATCCGTCAACGGGCAGTGCAAGCTGACGAAATCGCCCTCTCGAAAAATCGTATCTAGATCGCAGAGACGCACGCCAAGTTCGGCGGCGTCGGCCGCGCTCAGGGCCGGGTCATGGACGATGACCTCCATGTCCAAGGGCTTAATCAGGCGTAAGGTCTCGCGCCCGATATTGCCGAGGCCGACCATCGCGAACACCCGCCCGATCAGGCCGAGGCCATGGTGGTCGGTGCGCTTGGCCCAGCCCGCCGGCCCCTCGCGGGTGATCCGGTCCTTGACCATCATGTTGTTGGCCAGGCTGAGCAGAAAGTTCAAGGTCGCCACCGCCATCGGCCGGGCCACCGCCGGCGGGGTGATGGTCAAGGCCACGCCATGTTCGGTGCAGCCAGGCACATCGACGGTGTCATAGCCAACGCCCATGCGCGCGATCAGTTTCAGCCGCCCGTCGCCGGGAAAGCTGCTCGCCGCCATCCGTTCGCCAAGCAGCACCAAGGCGTCGAAGCCGCCAAGGGCGTCCGCCGCCAAGGGTGTCGCGACATCGTAATAGGCGATTTCGAAGGCCGGGTCGGCGGCGAGGTCGGCGAGATCATAGCTGGGGAACTGCAGCTTGCCACGGGCCGGATCAAGCAGCGGGCTGACGCCAATACGAAAGGGGCTGGTCATCGGTCTCGGTCCTTCACGTTAGGCGCCGCGGATCGCCGCCACCCCGGCGGCGAGACTGTCACGCAAGAGGTTGCTGTCGACGCCGTAGCAAATCAACTGGAAGCCATCGGCGATGAATTTGCGGCCGTCCTCGGGCCGCCCCACCAATTGGCCGAGCGGGACGCCGGCGGCCTTGGCGGCGGCGGTGATCCGGTCGATGGCGGCGATGAAGCGCGGGTCGTCGAAGGCGCCGGGGATGCCCATGCTGGTCGACAGGTCGAAATGGCCAATCCACAGCGCGTCGACACCGTCGGTGGCGGCGATCGCCTCGACCGCCTCCAGGCCGCTGATCGTCTCAATCAAGGCGATCAGGACGTTGTCGCGGTTGGCGGCGGCCAGTTTCGCCGCCGGGTCACCGCCGGTGTAGCGATCATGGGCCATGCCAAGGGCGACGCCGCGCCGGCCGGCCGGCGGATAACGCATCATCCGCACCAGATCGGCGGCTTCCTCGGCGCTCGCCACCATCGGCATCAACAGCGCCTCGGCGCCGGCGTCGAGGGCGCGCGAGATATGATGGCCGGATTTTGACGGCGGGCGCACCATCACCGGCAGGCCGGCGGCCTGGAAATAGACCAACAAGCGTTTCAAATCGCCGAGCCCAAAGCCCGAGTGTTCAAGGTCGAGAAACACATAATCCAGGCCGGCGGCTTTGGCGATATGGCCGATCCCGGGGGTGTCGAACTCGCCTATCATGGTGCCCAGGGGCACCGGCGACCGGCTCAAAAGGGCGCGAAAGGACATCGGGGCTGTCTCCCGGCTCAATCCGCCATCGCCGCGGGCGAGGCGGGTCAGGGCGTGAATTGCTCCATTAAAATGCGTTCTTCCAGATTGTGATCCGGATCGTGCAGCAGGCGAAGTGAAATCGCATCGTCTTGGTGGATGTCGACGCGCACCACATGGCGCACCTCGGCGCTATCGGCGACGGCGCTGACCGGGCGTTTGTCGGGGGCCAAAATCTCGAAGCCGATTTTCGCTCCGGCGGGCAGCAGGGCGCCGCGCCAGCGCCGCGGGCGAAACGGGCTGATCGGGGTCAGCGCCAGGATATCGGCGCCGAGCGGGATGATCGGGCCATGCACCGACAGGTTATAGGCGGTGCTGCCGGCGGCGGTGGCGACTAGGGCGCCATCGGCGATGAGTTCCTCCATGCGCACCCGGTCGTCAATGATGATCCGGATTTTCGCCGCCTGGGCGGTTTGGCGCAACAACGAGACTTCGTTAATGGCCAGCGCCTCGGTTACCTGGCCTTCGATGTCGGTGGCGCGCATGCGCAAAGGGTGGATCACCACCTCGTCGGCGGCGGCCACACGGGCCGGCAAATCCTCGACCGCGTAGGCGTTCATCAAAAAGCCGACGGTGCCGCGGTTCATGCCAAAGAGGCGCACGTCGCGGTGGATGTTGTCGCGCAAGGTTTGCAACATTTGGCCGTCCCCGCCAAGGGCGACGATGACATCCGCTTCCTGCGGGTCGACCGCGCTATAGCGCCGCTTAAGCTCGCTCAGCGCGCTTTGCGCTTCGGCACTGTCGGCGGCGATGAAAGCGATCCGTGTCATGGGGCGCGCGATCCGTTTTGGGCTGCCCGGGGCGGGCGGGAACGGCCCAGGCTTACCCGCCGGTCGCCGCCGCGTCTAATAAAAATCGTTTATCGAGGGGCCGGCGCGGCCCTAAGCCGGGTTGGAGGTGGTCGGGGGCAAGCCTTCGCCTTGGTCGCGGGTGACCAACCACACCAATCCCGCCGGCACCACCGCCAGCAGCGTTGTCACCCCCCACAGCAAGGACACGATCAGACCCTCGGCGCCGCCGTATCCGGTCAGCGTGAAAAGGGTCACCAGCACGCCTTCACGCACGCCCCAGCCGGCGATGGTGATCGGCAAGACCATGAGCAAGATCGCCGGCGGCAAAAAGGCCAGCACGGTGAAGTAGGTTATCCCCGGCGCCAGGTCGCCGGCGAGTATCCAGACCGCCAGAGCGGTCGAGGCGTGGACGCTGAAGCTGATGGCGAACACCGGCACCGCCAATCTTATATCGCGGGCCAACTGGCCAATCAGGCCCAGCGGGTTGGCCAGCCGCGCGCCCCAGCGGTAGACCGCCAACAGCCGCGCGATGCGCGGTAAAAGCCAAAATCCCGCCCCAATCGCCAGCAGCGCGGCGACCGGCAACAGCTGTAACCACGGCCCGCTGTCGCCCGGCAAGCGCGCGAACACGATATGGCCGAACAGCGCCATCATCACAATCAGCGAGGTCAGCCCGGCGGCGCGGTCCAAAAGCACGGTGGATGACGCCTGGCCCAACGGCAGGCCGCGGCGATGAACCATGTAAATGCGTACCGCGTCGCCGCCGATACTGCTGGGCAGGGCTTGGGTGAAGAACATCGCCGCGAAAAGGATGCGGAGCGCCGCCCAATAACCTATATCGGCACCGGCGGCGCGCATCAGGATTGTCCAGCGTAAGGTGAGCAGGAACATCTGCGCGAACAACAGGCCGATGCAGGCGATCACCGAAAACGGTGTGACGGCGGCGAGCGCGCCGCGTACCGCGGCGAGATCCATCTGGGTCACCAAAAAAGCGATCAGACCGCCGCTGACCGCGATCTTGAGAAGCAGGATTAAAGGTTTTTTCATCGCCGCGTCGCCGCCGTTGCCCGAACCGACCTAGCACGGTTCGGACCGATCGGGAAAGCGCGCTTAGCCGCCGGTGACGCTCATATGGCGGGCCACCGCCGGGCCATGGTGTTGGCGGTCGATGACGAAGTCATGGCCCTTGGGCTTGGCGGCGATGGCCGCGTGGATGGCGTCGATCACCGCTTGATCGTCGTCATGGGCGCGCAGCACGGCGCGCAAGTCGACGGCGTCGTCTTGGCCCAGGCACATATACAAGGTGCCGGTGCAGGTCAGCCGCACACGGTTACAGCTTTCGCAGAAATTATGGGTCAGCGGGGTGATGAACCCGAGCCGACCGCCGGTTTCGGCGACTCGCACATAGCGCGCCGGCCCGCCGGTGTTGAGGGGGATGTCCTCCAGCGTGTAACGCGCCGCCAATTGCCGGCGGACCTGACTTAACGGCAGATATTGATCAAGCCGAGTATGGTCGCCGACCTCGCCCATCGGCATCACCTCGATGAGCGTCAGGTCGTAGCCACGGGCATGGCACCAAGCCAGCATGTCAGGCAATTCGTCCTCGTTGACGCCTTTCATGGCGACGGCGTTGATTTTGACCTTGAGGCCCGCCGCGTCGGCCGTCGCCAACCCGTTCATCACTCGGTCAAAGCGCCCCCAGCGGGTAATGGCGAGGAATTTTTCCGGATCCAACGTGTCCAGGGATACATTGATGCGGCGCACGCCGGCGGCCGCTAAATCGCCGGCGTGGCGGTCCAGCATGCTGCCGTTGGTGGTAACCGTGAGTTCGTCCAGGCCACCGCCGTCAAGTAGGCCGCCAAGGCCCCGGAACAGCGACATGATATCGCGCCGGACCAGGGGTTCGCCGCCGGTGATGCGCAGCTTGGTGACGCCCAAGCGAACGAAAATGCCGCATAAACGCTGCAATTCCTCCAAGCTGAGGAGGTCTTTTTTCGGCAAAAACGTCATATTCTCCGACATGCAGTAAACACAGCGAAAATCGCATCGGTCGGTCACCGACACGCGCAAATAGGAGACAAGACGGCCAAAAGGATCGATCATCGCGGCATGGAGTCCACGGGTTTCACACTCATTACGGAAGCGTTATATACCACCATATATAACGGGAAAAGCGAAATCACCCGCCGCGCGAAGGGACAGGATGATGGCCTCGCATAGCGATGCAACCGACAGCTATCTGATCCGGCCAAACCCGGATGACCCCCGGCTGAGCGCCGCCGTTGCCGGGACCGACCAGAGCGGCCGGCCGGTCGATTTAAGCGTCGTCATAGAACGGCCGCTGACGATTTTCTTAAATGGTCAGGAGATCGTCACCGCCATGACCATCGGTGACTACCCGGCCGAACTGGCGGTTGGTTATTTGCGCAACCAGAACATGCTGCGGGCTGACGACGTGATTACCCAAATCGACCATGACGCGGATGTCGACGTGGTGGTGGTGCGCACCGAGCGGGAAACCGATTTCGAAGACAAGCTGAAGAAGAGAACCCATACCTCGGGTTGTGCCCAGGGTACGGTTTTCGGCGATTTGATGGAGGCGGTCGAGGACATCGTCTTGCCGCCGGCCGAGCTGCGCACCTCGTGGTTGCGCCGCTTGACTCACGCCATCAACACCACGCCGAGCTTATATCTGAGAGCGGGCGCGATTCATGGCTGCGTATTGGCCGCCGGCGCCCGGCCGCTGATTTACACCGAGGATGTCGGCCGCCATAACGCCATCGATAAAATCGCCGGCTTCATGTTTTTGAAAGACATCACGGCGGCGGACAAAATTATGTACACCACCGGCCGCTTAACCAGCGAAATGGTCATCAAGACAGCGCAAATGGGCATTCCGATTTTGATCTCGCGCTCCGGTTTCACCTCCTGGGGGGTGGCGCTGGCGCGTCAAACCGGCTTGACGCTGATCGGCCGGGCCCGCGGCAAGCGCTTTATCGTCCTCGCCGGGGGTGACCGCCTGGTCGACGATGTGACGGACGCGGAGGTAATGGAGGCCAGCGATGACGACGATGGCTGAAGCAACCTTAGGGGTGATCCTAGCCGGCGGTCAGGGGCGCCGCATGGAAGGCGCCGACAAGGCCTTTGTGCGGCTTGCCGAACGCCCCTTGTTCGACCATGTGCTCAGCCGCTTGGCGCCTCAGGTTGACGCGGTGATCGTCAACGCCAATGGCGACCCGGCCCGTTTCGCCGACTATGACCTGCCGGTGGTGGCGGACACCGTCGACGGTTTCGCCGGACCCTTGGCCGGCGTGCTGGCGGCGATGGAATGGGCGGCGGCGCATCGGCCCGCTTGCCGCTATCTGGTCACCGCCGCCACCGACGCGCCGTTTCTGCCTCGTGATTTGGTGGCCCAGTTCCACCGGGTGGTGGCCGATTTGGGGGCTGAATTGGTATGCGCCAGTTCCGATGGTCGGGCGCATCCGGTTTGCGGGTTGTGGCCGGTCGACTTGCTGGATGATTTGCGGCACGCGGTGGTCGACAAGGGCGTGCGCAAAGTGGACCTGTGGACCATGCGCCATCGGTTGGCCTATGTGGCTTTCGACGACGACCGTGGCGACCCGTTTTTCAATGTCAATCGACCGACCGATCTAGGCCCCGCCGAAGAGCTTTTCGCGGCTGGTTTGTGACGCCGCCGTGCGCCGCAGGGTCACCACCCGACCATGCGCGCGCAGGTGTTTGGCGCCGCCGGCCTCGGCGACGGTGCGCGCGGCGCCGGTTGGGTCCTCGACCACGAAGCCGGCCAAGCGGTCGATGCCATGGGCGAACAAGCGCGGGCTTAGCGGCGTGCCCGGCCCGACCAGGGTGACCGGCGCGTCGCTTTCATTGAGAGCCAAGAGCGTCTCTAGCCCGGCGCTGACCAAGGTCGAGGCGGTGATCATCAATTCGCCGCAGGCCGGCACCACTTGCGGTGCCGCCTCGGCCGGCATGTCGCCGGGGCCGGGCGCTTGTTCGAGGACCAGGGCGCCGGGCAGTTTCGCGTCGAGCCCTGGAAAACGCCCGACCACCACCGTGGGGCCCGGCCCGCCCCAGCCGATCGGCGCCAAGCCGTCCTCGTCGTCACCGGCAAGCGCGACGTGGTTAAGACCGGCGTTGATGGCGGCGACCCCGACCGCGCGCGCCAGGGGGTTGTGGGCATGGGCCCAGGCCGCCAGGTAGTCCAGGCGTCGACCGCTCAACCCGCCGCCCGAAAGCGGCCGGCAGCCGGGCGCGCTTTTGACCGGGGTTTGCGCCAACCCGGCGCCGTTCTCAGTGATCACCAGCGTCCAATTGAGGCCGATCACCACCGTCTCGACCGTTTCGGCCGGGGTGTTGCGGACCATTTCCTCGACCAGGCGGCCGGGCCGCCACCAGCGCCACAAGGCGGCGTTATCTTGGGCCAGCGGCACCACCGCCACGCCAAGGGCGGCGGCCCATGCCGGGTGGTCATCGAACGCGGCTTCGATCAACAGGGCGGCCCCCCGGGCGCGCGCC
>NZLB01000121.1 GCA_002694075.1 Nisaea sp. | reverse complement strand
GCGTAAAGCAGTTGGGCGTAGGAAACAATCCGACCGAGACGATCTTCCATCGCCTCGAAGGAGGCGATGGCGGCGGCCATCTCGCCGCCGGCGAGATCGGGCAGGCGGCCGGCGTAAGTGTCGCGAAAGTGGCGCGCCTGCTCGGCCAGCGCGCTCATTTCGCGGTCGATGGCGGGGTCGTTGGGGCCATTGAACAAATCGGCCAAATCCCAATCGGGGGCATCGATGGTCTGCGTCTCGGCCATTTCTGTTTCCTTGTCTTGGACGGGCCGGCTATGCATCACTTGGCGGCGACCGGCGAGGTGGCTGGTGATAATGTGGCATCGTCGCCGGGTTGAACAAGGCCGGGCGCGACGCGCGGCCCACAATAGGAGAGGCGTGATGACCGGCACCGTGGTTGATTTTCAACGCGAGCGAAATCTGCCGACAATGTTTTTTGCCCAAGCCGCGCGCTTGGGAAACAAGCCCTTTCTCTGGGGCAAAGGCGATGGCGGCGCTTTTACGCCGGTGACTTGGGCCGCCGCCGCCGCGCAGGTTCGCGATCTGGCGCGCGGCTTGCGGGCGCTGGGCGTCGGTGCCGGCGATAAGGTCGCGTTGGTCGCGGAAAATCGCCCGGAATGGCTGCTCGCCGATTTGGCGGTGATGGCCGCCGGCGCGATCACCGTGCCGACCTACACCACCAACACGGTCGATGATCACGCCTATATTTTCGAGCACGCCGAGGCCAAGGCGGTGATTGTCTCCAGCGCCGCGCTGGCGGCGCGGGTGTTGCCCGCGGCGGGGCGCGCGGGCTGCGCGCTGGTGATCAGCCTCGACCCGGCGGTCGACGGGCCGGCGGAAGGGCCGCGATTGCTCTCTTGGGCGGCGGTCGCCGAGGCCGGTGGCGGCGATGATTTCGATGTCGACGCGGCGGCCGCCGGCCTCGACCGCGACGCGGTCTGCTGCTTTATCTACACTTCCGGCACCGGTGGCCGCCCCAAGGGGGTGATGCTGAGCCATCGGGCCATTTTGGCCAACTGCCACGGCGCCCTCGAGGTGTTACGAGAGCTGGGCGTCGAGGATGAGATTTATCTCTCGCTGCTGCCCCTGTCGCACGCGTATGAGCATACCGTCGGTCTGTACTTCCCCATCGGCATTGGCGCGCAAGTCTATTATTCCGGCGGCCCCGACGGTTTGTCCCAGGAATTAGCCGAGGTGCGCCCAACGCTGATGACGGCGGTGCCCCGTTTGTATGAGGTATTGCATGACCGAATCACTCGCGGCGTCGCGCGCGCCGGCGGCGTGCAGGCGGCGCTGTTTCAGCGGGCGGTGACTTTGGGTCGCAAAGCCTATGGCGACCCGGCGTCGCTCAGTTTCGGTGAGCGGCTGGTCAACGGCTTTCTCACCGTGACGGTGCGACGTAAGGTCGGCAAACGTTTTGGGGGGCGATTGAAGGCCTTTGTCTCCGGTGGGGCCGCGCTTAACCCGGATATCGGGACCTTCTTCCTGGCGCTGGGGGTGCGCTTGTTGCAAGGCTATGGTCAGACCGAGGCGGCGCCGGTGATTAGCGTCAATCCGGCGGCGCGGATTAAAATCCACACGGTCGGCAAAGCGCTCGCCGGGGTCGAGGTTAAAATCGCCGAGGATGGCGAGATTCTGGTCCGCGGCCCGTTGTTAATGGATGGGTATTGGCGCGACCAAGAGGCCACCGCCGCGGCGATTGTCGATGGCTGGCTGCATACCGGCGATATCGGTCAGCTCGACGATGAAGGCTATCTGGAGATCACCGACCGTAAAAAGGACATCATCGTCAACGCCGGTGGCGACAATATCGCGCCGGCCAAAGTCGAGGGGCGGTTGACCTTTGAGCCGGAAATCGCCCAAGCGATGGTGGTCGGTGACAAATCCGCCTATTTGGTGGCGGTGCTGGTCCCCGACGAGGAATGCATCGCCGCCGCCGCCAAGGCCGCCGGTGTGCCGCCGCGGCTCGCCGATTTGACCGAAACGCCGGAACTGCGCGCGGCGCTCACCGCCGCCGTCGGGCGCGCCAATGAAAGTTTGTCCACGATTGAGCGGGTGCGCCATTTTATTGTCGCCGAGACGCCATTCACCACCGACAACGGGCTAATGACCCCGACCTTGAAAACCCGTCGCCATGCGATCAACGCGGTTTACGGCGATCGGCTTCAGGCCCTCTACGGCTAGCCTCTCGGGCGGGTTGGCCACTGCGCCAGGATCACCCCGAAAATCACCAGGGCGGCGGCGATCAGCCGGTCGAACAGGAACCCGCCGCCCAGCAAAAACATCACCAGCATGACGTGGAAGGGCGCCGCGTTCTGGTGCAAGGCGGCGATGGTCACGCTCAACAACCGGCCGCCATAGAACCACAGCACCATCGAAACACCGGCCGATATACTGCCATTCCAAGCCATCAGGGCGAGGTCGCGGCCGTTTAAATCATAGCGAAAGTCGACCAAGCCACTGGCCCAGATGCCGCCGATCACCACGCTCATGGTCAGGCCGGCGGCGCCGGTCGTCGCCGCGCCTTTGGTTAGATCGGAGACGTTGTGAAAACGGCCGACGGTGTTGCGGGTGAACACCGTGAACAAGACCAACGAGCCGAGGATGATGATCTCGCCGCCACGAAATTCGCTGGGCTCGGTGATGCCGGCCATGGCCGCCGTGATCCCGCCGGCGACAGCGAAGGCGATAGCGATGATTTTGCGCGCGCTAAGACCCTCGCTGCCCATGAGATAACCGATGAACAACGAGACCACCGGGATGCCCGAGCTGATGATCGCGATCGATACCGGGTCGGCGTAATCTTGCGCGGTGACCAGCAGAGTCGTCGAAACCGCCAAGATCACGCCGCCGAAGAAGAACGCGTCGCGCCAGTTGACCCATTGCAACTCGCGCGCGCGGCCGCTCACAAGAACCAGGATCATGAGGGTGGTTCCGCCGATCGCCATGCGCGTCGCCGCCAATGGCACCGGGTGCCAGTTTTCAAGCAACAGCGCGGTGGTCGGAAAGGAAGTCGCCCACAGAAACACGCCGAGCGGCGTGACCAGGTTGCCGATAACCAGTTGGCGGCCGCGCGCCGGTTGGTCAGACATTGAAATAGGACTTATACCAGTCGACGAAGCGGGGAATGCCCTCTTCGATGGCGGTGGTCGGCGCGAAACCGAGGTCGCGCGCGCTAGCGTCGATATCAGCGTAGGTCTCCAAAACGTCGCCGGGCTGCATCGGGTGCAGGTCCAAAACCGCCTTTTTCTGGCACGCGCGCTCGATCACCGCGATATAGTCGAGGAGATTGACCGGGCGATGGTTGCCGAGGTTGTAAACGCGGTGCGGTGGTCCGTCATCGGCCGCCGGCGGATGATCGAGGGCGGCCAATACGCCGGCCACGATATCGTCGATATAGGTGAAATCGCGTTTCATCCGGCCGTTATTGAAAACCTTGATCGGGCGCCCTTCGATGATCGCCGAGGTGAACAGCCAGGGCGACATATCCGGCCGCCCCCAAGGGCCGTAAACAGTGAAGAACCGCAGGCCGGTCGCCGGCACGCCATAGAGGTGGGCATAGGATTGGACCAGGATCTCACCAGCTTTCTTGGTCGCCCCGTAAAATGACACCGGGCTGTCGGTGGCCTGCTCGACGGCATAGGGCAGGTCTCGATTGGCGCCATAAACCGAGGACGAACTGGCGTAGACCAGACCCCGCAGCCCGTCTGGCCGCGCCGCCAGCCGGCGTGCCAGTTCCATGATCGTCACCTGGCCGACGAGGTTGCTGTCGACATAGGCGAAAGGGTTCTCCAGGGAATAGCGAACGCCGGCCTGGGCCGCCAAATGCAGGATCCTATCGATCGTTGGGAATCGCGCGGCGAGACCGGCGACGGCGTCGCGGTTGGCGATGTCAATCGGCAGAAAGGTGAACCCGGAGGCCGCTTGCAAACGCGCCAGCCGTGCCTGCTTAAGCGCGGGATCGTAATAGTCGTTAAGGCTATCGACGCCAATCACCTCCTCGCCGCGGGCAAGCAGGGCGTGGGCGGCATGCATGCCGATAAAGCCGGCCGCGCCGGTCACGAGAATAGCCATCGGCTAAGGTCCGTTCCTATGAAGGCGCCCTCTTATGCCTGATCGGGCGGCCCTTTGAAAGACCGCCGAGAACAGTCGGCAGGCGCGGCGTTTTGTCCATAATCGCCCAAAAGCCCGGGAAATCCGCCGGCATGATTGTTGTTGCGCTGAATTGGTCCTAAACTCTTACCTATGTGATCGGACCTGTGGGATCGGACCCATGGGATTGCATCGGTCGCGTTGATCGACGTGGGAGGGACGGATGGCTTTGCGCAAGGTATCGCTCGACGACAAGTATGTGGCCGAATCGGGACAGGTCTTCATGACCGGGATCCAAGCGCTGGTGCGTTTGCCTATGCTGCAGCAACGCCGGGACGAGCGCGCGGGCCTGACCACCGGCACCTTTATTTCCGGGTATCGGGGCTCGCCCCTCGGTTTGGTCGATCAACAACTCTGGCAAGCGCGGGAATTTCTCGGCCGTCACCGGGTTCATTTTCAGCCGGGCGTGAACGAGGAACTGGCCTCCACCGCCGTTTGGGGAAGCCAGCAAACCAATTTGTTCGGCGACAATGAAATCGATGGTGTGGTCGGTATCTGGTACGGCAAGGGGCCCGGCGTGGACCGTTGCGGCGATGTGTTCAAACACGGCAACAACGCCGGGTCGTCGAAAAACGGCGGCGTGGTGGTTCTGTTGGGCGACGACCATGCCGGTAAATCTTCGACCCTGCCGCACCAAAGCGAATTCGCCATGGTCGACGCGTCGATCCCGGTGCTGAACCCGTCCAATGTGCAAGAGGTCATGGACTATGGCCTTTACGCCGTTGCGTTGTCGCGCTTTAGCGGGTTGTGGGTGGGCATCAAATGCATCACCGAGGCGATGGACAGCTCGGCGACGGTCGATATCGACCCCGACGGCCGGCGGTTCGAGACGCCTGATTTCGAGATGCCCGAAGGCGGCCTCAATATCCGCTGGCCGGACATGTGGTACGATCAGGAACCGCGCTTGCACGGGTATAAGCTGAAGGCGGCCCATGCCTTCGCGCGCGCCAATCGTATCGACCAGGTGGTCATCGACACACCGAAACCGCGCTTTGGCATCGCCGCCACCGGCAAGGCGTATTTGGATGTCCGCCAAGCCCTGGACGACCTTGGCATCGACGACGCGCGGGCCGCAGCCATGGGACTGCGGGTTTACAAAGTCGGCATGTCGTGGCCGCTGGAGCCGAGCGGGGCCGCCGCTTTCGCCGACGGGCTGGAGGAAATTTTGGTGGTCGAGGAGAAGCGGCCGCTGATCGAAAGCCAGTTGAAGGAATTGTTGTATAACGGTCCGCCGGCCGCCCGACCGCGGGTGATCGGCAAAAACGATGCCGATGGCCAGCCGCTGATGTCGGTGGTCACCGAGTTGTCACCAAGCGTGGTCGCGCAGGCGATCATGAAACGCGTCAGCGGGTTTTTCGACGATCCCGAGGTCGCCGCCCGTCTCGCTCAAATCGTTGACAAGGAAGGCTTGCTCAAAGCGCCGGCGACCGATTTCGCGCGTCAGCCTTGGTTTTGTTCCGGCTGTCCGCATAACACCTCCACCCGCGTGCCGGAAGGCAGCCGCGCCACCGCCGGCATCGGCTGTCACTTCATGTCGGTGTGGATGGGCCGCGACACCCATACCTACACCCATATGGGCGGCGAGGGCGTGCCCTGGGTCGGCCAGGCGCCGTTCGTCAAAACCAAGCATATTTTCGCCAATCTCGGCGACGGCACCTACAATCATTCCGGCTCGATGGCGATCCGCATGGCGATCGCCTCGAAGGCCAACATTACTTACAAAATTCTCTACAACGACGCCGTCGCGATGACCGGCGGTCAGCCCGCCGACAATGGTTTCACGGTGCCGCAAATCGCCGCCCAAATGGCCGCCGAAGGGGTTCGGCGGGTGGTCATTGTGACCGACGAGCCGGACAAATACCCGGTCGGCACCGCCTGGCCAGCGGGCGCCAAGGTCGAGCACCGCGATGAACTTGATCGGGTGCAGAAAGACCTGCGCGAGGTCGAGGGGGTGACGGTTCTGATTTACGATCAAACCTGCGCCACCGAGAAGCGCCGCCGGCGCAAGCGCGGCTTGATGGAGGACCCGGCCAAACGTGTCTTCATCAACCCCTTGGTGTGTGAAGGCTGCGGCGATTGCGGCACGCAGTCCAACTG
>NZLB01000120.1 GCA_002694075.1 Nisaea sp. | reverse complement strand
GATCTGGACGCCGGCGCGCAAGAGGAAGTCGCCCTCGACCGCCTGGAGGACGCCTTGGCGCGGTTCGCTTAAGGCGGGCGCGACCATGGTCGAGGACGCGCCCTTTTTGGAAGATTTCACGGTCATCGGCCTCGATTTTCGGGCCTGTCCGGACGATTTGCGTCACCATCTGTTTGTCGATGATCGCGAGGTGCCGGCGGCGCTGACCGCGCTGGCCGCCGGCGGCGCCGACGCCGGCGTGGTGGTCAGCACCTGTGACCGCATCGAGGTCAGTATGACCGTGCCGTCGACGGCCGACGCCACCGCTTTGGTGGCCTCGACCTTGGCCGCCGCCGGCGATTTGCCGGCCGATCAGGTGGCGCCCTATCTGCGCCGCCGCCAGGGCCGGGCGGCGGTTGAGCATGTGTTTCGCGTCGCCGCCGCCCTCGACAGCCAGGTCGTCGGCGAAAGCCAGGTTCTAGGCCAGGTCAAGGCCTGCCATGGCCATGCCCGCGCCCATGGGCTGGCGCGCGGCCTCGTCGATCAGGTTTTCCAAGCCGCTTTCCGGACCGCCAAGGCGGTCCGCCACGAGACCGCCATCGGCGCCGGCGCGACCAGCCTGGGGACCACCGCGGTGGCGCGCTGTCGGGCCCTGCATGGTGATCTGGCCAATTGCGCCGGCCTCATGCTCGGCGGCGGTGAGGCCGGCGCGGTATTAAGCGAGGATCTGCGACGCGCCGGCTTGGCCGATCTGTGCGTACTCGACCCCCATACCCGGCGGGCCCGCGCCATGGCCCGTCAACTGGGCGGCCACCATGGCGATTTCGCCAACCTTGGCGGCCATTTGGTGCGCGGCGATATTGTGCTGGCGGCCCTCGGCGATGGCCGTTATGCGCTAAACGCCGAGATGATCGAGGCGGTGCTCCGTCGGCGACGGCGCCGGCCGGTGATGATTTTCGATTTAGCCGTGCCATCCGATCTAGATCCGGCGGTCAATCGGCTAGAGGATGTTTTTGTGTTCACCTTAGACGATCTGGAGGACGGCGCCGCCGAAGCGCGCGCGGCGCGCGCGGCGGCGGCGGTGGCGGCGGCGGAGATGGTGACGGCGGCGGTTGATCGCTTTTGCGGATGGCTGGATGGCCGCCGCGCGCTGCCCGAGGCGCGCGCGCTGCAAGCTCGCTTTCAAGCCATTCGCGATGATATTCTGGCGCAGGATTCAAAAGTCGACGCCGCCCGCGCCACTCAGCTTTTGGTCAACCGCTTGCTGCACGCGCCATTGACCAATTTGCGCGATATGACCGGCGCGCCGGCGGCCGACGCCGCGACCCGCCAGGCGCTTCGGCGGTTATTCGATTTAGGTGATGATGAAGGGGGTGAGCGGTGAGCTTGGAAGCTAATCTGCAAAAGGTACAGGCCCGCAACAAGGAATTGCAGGCCCTGCTGTCCGAGCCCGGCGGGTTGTCTTCCGACGTCTTCCAAAAATTGTCCAAGGAATTGGCCGAGCTCAGCGATGTCGCCGCCAAAGCGGCCGAGTGGGATCAGGCGCGCGCCGAATTGGCCGATGTCCGCGCGCTGCTCGCCGACAGCGGACTTGACGCCGACATGCGCCAGATGGCCGAGCAGGAGGAGCGCGACTTGGCGGGCCGCTTGCCGGAGATCGAGCGGGCCCTGCAAATCCTTTTACTACCGCGCGACGAGGCCGATGCCCGCAACGCGATTTTGGAGGTGCGGGCCGGCACCGGCGGCGACGAGGCCGCCTTGTTCGCGGCCGATTTGTTTCAAATGTATCAACGCTACGCCGCGGCGCACGGCTGGCGGTTCGAGGTGATGGAAGTCTCGGAAACCCCGATCGGCGGTTACAAGGAAGCCATCGCCTCGATCGCCGGCGCCGATGTTTTCGCCCGCTTGAAGTTCGAATCCGGCGTCCACCGGGTGCAGCGGGTGCCGGCGACGGAGTCCGGCGGCCGGATTCACACCTCGGCGGCGACCGTAGCGGTGCTGCCAGAGGCGGCCGAGATCGACATCGCCGTCGACGAGCGCGACCTGCGTATCGATGTCTATCGCGCCAGCGGGCCCGGCGGCCAATCGGTCAATACCACCGACAGCGCGGTGCGCATCACCCATCTGCCGACCGGCCTGGTGGTGACTCAGCAGGATGAGAAATCGCAGCATAAAAACCGCGCCAAAGCGATGCGGATCCTGCGCGCCCGCCTATTCGACCTCGAGCGTTCGCGCCAGCATGAGGCGCGCGCCGCTGATCGCCGCGGTCAAGTCGGCTCGGGCGACCGCTCGGAACGGGTGCGCACCTATAACTTTCCGCAAGGTCGGATCACCGACCATCGCATCAATTTGACGCTCTACAAGATCGAGCGGGTGATCGCCGGCGAGGCTCTCGATGAAATCATCGACGCCTTGACGGCGGAGGATCAGGCGGCGCGTTTGGCGGCCATCGCCTGATGCGGGTCAAAGAGTTGACGCGCCAATTGGCGGCCCGCCTGACCGCCGCCGAGCTGCCGACACCGGCCCTCGACGCGCGGCTCTTGGTGGGCCACGCCCTTGGCTTGGACGATGGCGGGGCGGTTCTGGCCCGGCGCGAGCAACCCCTGACCCCGGCCGAGGTGGCGACCAGCGAGGCGTTGTTGGCCCGCCGCCTGGCCGGCGAGCCGGTGGCCCGCATTCTCGGGCGACGCGAGTTCTGGAGCTTACCCTTCGTCCTGTCGCCGGCGGTTCTGGACCCACGGCCGGACAGCGAGGTGGTGGTTGAAACCACCCTCGCCCTGTTCGCGGACAGGCCGCCGCGCACCGTGGTCGACCTCGGCACCGGCAGTGGCTGTCTTTTGCTGGCGCTATTGCATGAATGGCCCGAAGCCCGCGGCCATGGTGTCGACCGGTCGGCGGCGACCTTGGCGGTGGCGCGGACCAACGCCGACGCCCTCGGCCTGGCTCCCCGCGCGCGCTTTCATCAAAGTGACTGGCTGGCCGATTGCGCGGCGCGGATCACCGACAGCATTGACGTACTGGTCGCCAATCCTCCCTATATCGCCGCCGGTGAGATCGCCGGCTTGGCGCCCGAGGTGCGGGATCATGACCCGCGCGGGGCGCTGGACGGCGGCCCCGACGGTTTGGACGCCTATCGCGTCATCGCCGGCCAGTTGGCGGCGCCGCCATGGGCCGCCCGCCTCGGTGATCGGCCGGTGGTGTTCGAGATCGGCGCGGCGCAGGCGGCCGCGGTTACCGCCATCATGGCGGCGGTCGGGTTTCGGCGGGTGGCGCTACGCGACGATTACGGGGGGCGGGCGCGTTGCCTGGTTTTTCGGCGCGCCGGTTAAGGTCATTGTTTCCCAAACGGAACAAGACCTTGTTCGAATCAAAACGCTCTTGACGTCTCGGAAACATCGTCTTAATGCAATACCTTACTACTTCGGAACGCGCGTGAGGGAAAGTGCCCGAGAGGGGCAAAGCGCACCGAAGACGTCGCGGCCGAGGCCGTGACACGGGCAAAATGAGAAAAGCAGAGCATCATGAGACAGGGTCCACACGTGAAACGTGGGCGTGGTCGCGGCAATCGGCGCTCACACGTACCTAATCGGAATCATACTTACGACAGCAATGGGCCGGATGTGCGCATCCGCGGTAACGCCCATCAGGTCTATGAGAAATACCTCTCCTTGGCGCGCGACGCGACGGCGTCCGGAGACCGGGTACTGGCGGAGAGCTGCTTTCAGCACGCTGAGCATTATTTCCGCATTCTGAAGTCGTTCAGCGACGATGGCGACGAGCGGCAGCGCGCGCAAGGCGGTGCACGTCCGGCCGAGGGCGAGGCCGCGCCGACCGCCGAGGACCCGGCCGCCGCCGCCCAGCCGGTGGCCGACAAGCCGCCGGTCACCGAGCCCGCGGCCCCCGAGGCGGCACCGGACCCGGTCGACCAATTGCCGGCTTTTGTCGCCGCGCCGCCTGTCGCCGAGGACAATGCCGAAGCGGCCCCTAAACCGCGCCGCCGACGGACCATGCGCGCCGCCAAGAACGAGACCGAGGCCGCCGAGGCCCCTGAGGCGTCGAGTTCCGACGATCAGCCGGTCGCCGCCGATTGACACCCGGGCGCGGGCGACGCCGCTTTAGGGATCGTAGGCCGTGATTGCGCCGGTCGCCAAATGATAGCCGATGTCCAAAGTGCGGCTGCCGTCGACCAGAAATAAATCGCGGCGGGTGGCGGTGGCGGTCAGGCGGCCGGTGACCCACACCGGTTCAAATAGATTTTCGGCGTTGTAGCCGCCGGCCGGCTCCACCAGGACCATTTGATTGGGCGGCGGCGGCGGCGTGTGGATGCAGGCGCCGACATAGGGGACCAGTAAAAACTCATCGCCGGCGGCGCCATTGTCGGTCAGCGGCAAAACAAAGCCCGGCAAGCGCACCAATTGCCCGTCGAGCGCGCCGACGGTCTGGGCGTTGACTTCCTTGATCTCGGCGACAAAGGCCATGAAACGGTCCAACAGCGCGAACGGCGCGAGGCCGGCGGCGGTCATGCGTTTGACGATCTCGGCGCCTTCCGGTGTGTGTACCTCGCGCGCCACCACCAATCCCATGGCCGACAAGCGGGCGAGAGTCTGCAAAT
>NZLB01000119.1 GCA_002694075.1 Nisaea sp. | reverse complement strand
GATTTCCGCCGGATCGCCGATGCGGTCGGCGCCGGCGCGAAAATCGAGGTCGGCGACATGGGCGCCCAGCGCCTTTTCCCAATCGCCCGGAGCGTCGTTATTGTCGGAATAGAATAGAACAACTGGCATGGCGCCCTCCCGCAATTCGGCGGCGCCGTCGCCGCCCTTAGGTCCCTAGCACATCGCCGCCCGCGGCGGCCAGATCAAAGGCCGCGGCCATCAGCGCGCGGGTATAGGCGGCTTGCGGGTTTTCGGTGATCTCGGCGGCCCCGCCGGACTCGACCACGACCCCGTCGCGCATCACCAAAATACGGTGGGCCATGGCCTTGACCACCTTCAGATCGTGGCTGATGAACAGATAGGCGAGGCCATATTCGCGCTGCAAGTCGCGCAACAAATCGACGATCTGGGCCTGCACCGAAACATCGAGAGCCGAAGTCGGCTCGTCCAACACGATCACGCGCGGGCGCAGCACCAGGGCGCGGGCGATGGCGATGCGTTGGCGCTGGCCGCCGGAAAACTCATGCGGATAGCGGTCGCGCATCGCCAGGCTGAGGCCGACCTCGCCAAGCACCGCGTCGATGCGCGCGTCAATCGCCCCCGGCCCCTCCAGGCCAAGGTCGGCCGGTCGGTGCACGCGCAGCCCCTCGCCAATGATCTCGGCGACGCTGAGGCGCGGGCTGAGACTGCCATAGGGGTCTTGGAAAACCACCTGCAGGCGTTGCCTGAGACTGCGCAAGGCGGTCTTCGACAGGCCGGTCAGCGGCGATCCCATGAAGACAATCCGCCCCTCGGCCCCCTGCAGGCGGAGAAGGGCCATCGCCAAGGTGGTTTTGCCGGACCCGCTTTCGCCGACCACGCCCAAGGTCTCGCCGGCGCGTAGGCTGAGCGAGACGCCGTCGACCGCCTTGACATGACCGACCGTGCGCCGCAGCAGGCCGCGCTGGATCGGGAACCACACCTTGACGTCGTCGCCGCGCAACACCTCGGCCGCGTCGGCGGCGACCGGGGCCGGCGCGCCCTGCGGGGCGGCGGCCAGCAAATGGCGGGTGTAGTCGTGGTCGGGCGCGGCGAACAGATCGGCGGCCGGGCGGTTCTCGACCATCTCGCCATCGGTCATGACGACCACCCGGTCGGCCATTTTACGGACCACGCCGAGATCATGGGTGATCAACACCAAGGCCATGCCCAGGCGTTTTTGCACATCTTTCAGGAGGTCCAGGATTTGCGCCTGAATGGTCACGTCGAGGGCGGTGGTCGGCTCGTCGGCGATCAGGATTTCCGGCTCATTGGCCAGCGCCATGGCGATCATCACCCGCTGGCGTTGGCCGCCGGACAGCTGATGGGGATAGTCGGCGAGCCGGCGTTCGGGGTCGCGAATGCCGACCAGATCGAGCAGTTCGATGGTCCGTGCCCGCGCTGCCTTGGGCTCAAGGCCGCGATGCAAAAACAAACTTTCGCCAATTTGCTTTTCGATTTTATGCAGCGGGTTGAGCGAGGTCATCGGCTCTTGAAAGATCATTGAGATCCGGTTGCCGCGAATATCGCGCATGACCGTGTCATCGGCGCCTAGCAGTTCGCGCCCGTCGAAACGGATCGAGCCGGCCGGATGGCGGGCCTTTGGATAGGGCAGCAATTGCAGGATCGACAGCGCGGTCACCGATTTGCCGGACCCGCTTTCGCCGACAATCGCCACCGTCTCGCCCGGATCGAGATCGAAGCCGACCTGTTTGACGGCGCGCACGGCGCCGGCGCCGACGCCGAAATCAACCGCCAGATCGCGGACCGTGAGCAGCGCGCTCATGGCGCCGGATCCTCAAAGGTTTTGCGCGGGTCGAAGGCGTCGCGCACCGCCTCGCCGACGAAAATCAGCAAGCTCAGCATCACCGCCAAGGTGATGAAACCGGTCAAGCCGAGCCATGGGGCGTTGAGGTTATTGCGCCCTTGGAGCAGCAATTCGCCAAGCGACGGCGAGCCCGGCGGCAGGCCGAGACCGAGGAAATCCAAACTGGTCAAGGTGGTGATCGCGCCGTTCAGGATGAACGGCAAAAAGGTCAAGGTGGCGACCATCGCGTTGGGCAGGAGGTGACTAAACATCAAGGTCGTGTCCGAGACGCCGAGCGCCCGGGCCGCCCGCACATAGTCGAAATTGCGCGCGCGCAGGAACTCGGCGCGCACCACCCCGGTGAGGGCGGTCCAACTGAACAACAACATGATGCCGAGCAGCAGCCAGAAACTCGGCACGAAAAAGCCGGCCAGGATGATCAGCAGGTAGAGCGCCGGCAAGCCGCCCCAGATTTCCAGAAACCGCTGGAAACCAAGATCGATCCAACCGCCGTAAAAACCCTGCACGGCGCCGGCGAAAACCCCGATCAGCGAGCTGAACAGGGTCAGCAGCAGGCCGAAAGTGACGGAAATGCGAAAGCCGTAGATGACCCGCGCCAGCACGTCGCGGGCCTGATCGTCGGTGCCCAGCCAATTGCGCGCGCTGGGCGGCGCCGGCGCCGGCTGGCTCAGGTCGCGGATGATGGTGTCATAGGAAAACCGCACCGGCGGCCACAGGATCCAACCTTTTTCGGCGATCAACTCCTGAACGAAAGGGTCGGTGTAATCGGCCTCGGTCGGGAAATCGCCGCCGAAAGTGGTTTCCGGGTAGCTGACCAACACCGGCACATAGGTGCCGCCGTCATAAGAAATCAGCAACGGTTTTTCATTGGCCAGCAATTCGGCGCATAGGCTGAGCGCGAACAGGGCGAGGAAAATCCACAGCGAGACATAACCGCGGCGATTGGCGCGAAAGTTCCGCCAGCGCCGGCGCGTCAAGGGCGAGACCGTCAACCAGCCCATCGCCCTAGCCCTCGCGTCGCTCGAAATCGATGCGCGGGTCGATCACCACATACATCAAATCGCCGACCAGGTTCATCACCAGGCCGAGAAGGGTGAAGAAATACAGCGCCGCGAACATCACCGGATAATCCCGGTTGATCGCCGCCTCGTAGCCCAGCAGGCCAAGGCCGTCGAGGGAGAAGATCACCTCGATCAGCAGCGAGCCGGTGAACAGAATGCCGATGAAAGCGGCCGGGAAACCGGCCACCACGATCAGCATGGCGTTGCGGAAGACATGACCGTAAAGCACCCGCCGATTGGCGAGGCCCTTGGCCCGGGCGGTGATCACATATTGCTTGTTGATCTCGTCGATGAAGGAATTCTTGGTCAACATGGCGAGGCCGGCGAAGCCGCCGATCACCATCGCCAGCACCGGCAAGGCCATGTGCCAAAAGTAATCGACAACCCTGGCCGGCCAGGACAGCGTGTCCCAATCGTCCGAAACCAGCCCGCGCAGAGGGAACCATTCCAGGTAACTGCCGCCGGCGAGCAAGATCATCAGGGCGAGGGCGAACAAAAAGCTGGGGATGGCGTTGCCGACGATCACCGCCAGCGAGCTCCAGACGTCGAACCGGCTGCCATCGCGCACCGCCTTGGCGATGCCGAGGGGGATCGAGATCAAATAGACCAACAGGGTGGTCCACAGGCCGAGGGAAATCGACACCGGCAGTTTTTCGACCACCAGATCGACCACCCGCCGGTCCTGGTAATAACTCTCGCCGAAATCGAAGGTGAGATAATTGCCCATCATCAGCCAAAACCGCTCATGCATCGGTTTATCGAAGCCGAACATGCGTTCGATTTCGGCGATGGTCTCGGGATCGAGGCCGCGGGCGCCGCGATATTTGCTGTCGCCGGCGCCCTCGCCGGCGGCCGGTTTGACCGTCCCGCCGGTGCCGGTGTCGCCGCCGCCGGTGCCGGAAATCTGCGCCGTGGCGCCAGTCGCGGTGCCCTGCAATTGGGCGATCATCTGTTCCACCGGGCCGCCCGGCGCGAACTGCACAATCGTGAAATTAAGCACCATGATGACGAACAGCGTCGGCACCATCAGCAGCAAACGCCGCAGGATGTAAGCGGCCATGGACGGCGCCTAGCGGCCGCGCGCGGCGCGCACCCGCGCGTCACCGGCCGGGTC
>NZLB01000118.1 GCA_002694075.1 Nisaea sp. | reverse complement strand
TCGAAACGGGCGAAGAATTCCTTCTCGCCGGTTTTCCAGGTGCCTTTAATGAACTGCACCACGCCGACATCATGCCCCCAGCCCAAGGCGCGGACGATCAGGCCAAAGGCGGCCGTCGATTTACCTTTGCCCTTGCCAGTGTGGACCGCCAACAGGCCGCGTTCGGCTCTGGATTTCTCTTTGATCCGCGCCCGGTGGGCACGCTGGACCTCCCGCATGCGGGCGCGGTGCGTCGCCGCCTTGTCAGTTTCCGCCATAGCCGTGCCTCCCCTCGTTCAAAGACCGGCGGCGGCCAGCAGTCCGTCGACATCAAGATGGGTTTCCATCGCCGCCGCCAATTCATCCAAACTCGCTTGTAACATCGTGTCGGCGCTGACGCCTTCGGCCGTCGCCAGACCGAGGCGGCCAAGATAACCACGGCGAAAACCGTCGTCAGCGAACAAGCCGTGCAGATAGCCGCCACAAATTTTGCCGTCCTGGGTGCGGTGGCCAATCGCCCGCCCGGCGCGGCGCAGCCATTCGACAGCCTGATCGCCGGCCGATGTGCGGCCGACATGAATCTCGTAGCCGTCGACATCAAGCGAAAGGTCAAGGGCGCGGGCGGTCACCGTTTCGGTAGTTTTGGCGCCGACCAGCTCGGTGACGACATCGAGCAGACCAAGTCCGGCCTCGGCGCCGGCCGGCCCCTCGATTCCGTGCGGGTCGCGGACCCAATGCCCCAACATTTGATAGCCGCCACACAGACCCAGCACCGCGCCGCCGCGCCGGACGTGGGCCTTTACATCGATATCCCATCCCTGGGCCTTTAAAAACCGCAGGTCGGCCAAGGTCGCTTTGCTGCCCGGCAGGACGATCAAATCGGCATCCGCCGGCAGCGGCGTGCCGGGGGGACAGAACACCACCTCGACCTCCGGTTCCAGACGTAACGGGTCAAGGTCGTCGAAATTGGCGATACGCGGCAAGTGAGGCACGACGATACGCCTGCGACCCGTCGAGGCCGGCGCGCCACGTTCCAAAACCACCGCGTCTTCCGCCGGCAAACGTCCAATCACCGGCAAAAATGGCATCACGCCGAAGCCGCGCCAGCCGGTATGGCTTTCAATCGCGCGGTAGCCGGCGTCAAACAGGGCCGGATCGCCGCGAAAACGGTTGATCATAAACCCCTTCACCAAGGCCCGGTCGGCGGGTTCCAAAACCTGATGGGTGCCGACAGTGGCGGCGATCACCCCGCCGCGGTCGATGTCGGCGACCAGAACCACCGGTGTTTCGGTCGGTCGAGCGAACCCCATATTGGCAATATCGCCGGTGCGCAGGTTGATTTCGGCGGCGCTGCCGGCGCCCTCGACCAAAACCAAATCGGCTTCGGCGCGCAAATGCTCAAAACTTTCCAGCACCGTCGCCAACCATTTCTGACGTTGCCCCCGAAACCAGCCGGCCTCGGCCTGGCACATCGGGCGGCCGCGGATGACCACCTGGGCACGGCCCTCCCCCTCGGGTTTCAACAGCACCGGGTTCATGTGGTGGCTCGGCGCGACCTCGGCGGCCACCGCCTGCAGCCATTGCGCGCGGCCGATTTCGCCACCATCGGCGGCGATCGCGGCATTGTTGGACATATTTTGCGGTTTGAACGGGCGAACCGTCAGGCCGCGCTTACGAACGGCGCGCGCCAGCCCGGCGGTGAGCACCGATTTACCGACATCGGAACCGGTGCCTTGTAACATCAAGGCGCGGGCGGCCATCGCTTTCCCCTTCGCAACCGCCGCCGACGGTAGGGGGCCGGTGGCGCCCTGTCAATCAACTGGCGGCGCGGTTCGTCGGGGGCCTGCGAACGGTCGGTTAAGACCGCGGCGCGCCGCATCGCCCGACCAATCGCGAACAATGCCAAAGCGCCAATGAACAACGGCAACTCAAGCGGCAGAGGCCATACATGCAGGCTTACCCGGGCGGCCTGTTCGGGCGGCATATGCGCCCGCGCCGCCACCTGTTCCAACAACCCATCGGCGGCCAGTAGGCAGGTGGCGAGAATTAGAATGCCACCAATGATTTGCAGACCGCCCGCGATGCTGGTGATGGGCACCGCGCCGGTCCGCATATCGCGGAATAAACGCTCAACGGTCAGCATCATGAACAGTGATAAGATCACCGCCAACAGCATGACCATCGCCATCACCCCTTCGACCGGCCCACCGACCGCGGTCTCGGGTTGGTCAAGCCAGAGCGTGGCCGCGATCACGACAATCACCAGAATGGCCAGGCCGGCGAACAAACCCCAACGCGTGCGAGTCACCACGGCCCGCAGTTCGGAGATATTTTCAGACATTGCGTCCTCCGCTGGGTGGTTGGCGCGCCCCTCCTCGGCATCATACTAATTCGTGTTTTAATTATTTATCATTTCTATGATGAATTGCAGGGTGACTCACTTCGGTGGCCGCCCCGCGTTCGCTGACCACGGCACGCCAAAACCGGTGGTTCGGCGGTTGCCTTCATGCGCCGCCTGACGCACCATGCTGCCGCAAGCGAGACCAGGGACAAACCAATGTTAAGTGATCTTTCGCGCCGTTGCCTGGCCGAATGTGTGGGCACGGCGATGTTGCTGGCGACAGTGGTTGGCTCGGGCATCATGGCCGAAAACCTGGCTGGCGGAAATGTCGCCATCGCTCTGCTCGGTAACACCATCGCCACCGGCGCCATTTTGGTTGTCCTGATCACCATGCTGGGGCCGATTTCCGGCGCCCATTTCAACCCCGCAGTGACCTTGATTTTCGCCTGCCAACGGGCGCTGCCGATCCGGGAGGCGGCGTTTTATGTGGCGATGCAGGTGATCGGCGGCATCGCCGGGGTGTGGTTGGCCCATGGCATGTTTGAGCTGGAGATCCTGCAAACCTCCGGCAAAGTGCGCACCGGGCCGGCCCAATGGCTGGCCGAGGCGGTCGCCACCTTTGGCCTTTTGCTGACTATTCTGCTGACCTTGCGCGCGCGCGCCGAGGCGGTCGCGATGGCGGTCGGGTTATACATTACCGCCGCCTATTGGTTCACCGCCTCGACCTCGTTCGCCAATCCGGCGGTGACCATCGCGCGGTCGCTTTCCGATACTTTCGCCGGCATTCGCCCGGACGACGCGCCGGTCTTCATCATCGCCCAAGTCATCGGCGCCTTGGCGGCCTGGGCGATGGCCGAATTGTTACGCTCGCCGGGCCGCGACAACTAACACCCCCCTCTTCCCTTTCGGGCGGCGGCGGCGATACACTGCCGACCATCCGCAGGGGAGGGAACATCATGAGCACGAGTAACCGGGGCGACCGTGTCGCCGCCAAGGCGCAAGCCTTGGTCGATCAAAAAGCTTTCAGTGGCATTCAATGGCGGGTCGACCGCGGCGGTGAAACCTGGCTCGCCGGGCGCGCCGGCTGGGCCGACGCCTTAAGCGGCCGGGCCATGGAAGAGACGCCGATTTTTCGCATTTACTCGATGACCAAACCGCTGATTTCGGTCCTCGCTTTGATGCTGGTCGAGCGCGGCCAACTGCGTCTTTACGATCAGCTACAAGCGATCATCCCGGCTTTCGCGAACCGCGAGGTGGTCGCCGAGGACGGCAGCCGCCGCGCCGCCGCCGGGCCGATCCTCATCGAGCATTTGATGACCCATCGCGCCGGTCTGTCCTATAGCTTTTTACCGGGTTGCCCGGTCGGCGCCCTTTATGGCGAAACGACCATGTTCGACGCCAGCCACAGTTTGGCCGAGATGATCGATATCATCGCGGCGCATCCGCTGGCCTTCGATCCCGGCACCGCCTGGCGCTACAGCGTCGCCACCGACGTCTTGGCACGGGTCATCGAAGTCGTCAGCGGCGAGGATTTGGCGACCATCCTGACCCGCGAGGTTCTGGCGCCGCTCGGCCTGGTCGACACCGCTTACCGGGTCCCGGCCGATCAACGCCACCGGGTGATGGCAATCTTCGGCAGCCAGGATTTAAAGGACATTTTCAATTTCACCGGCCTGCCCCAACAATTGACGCCGGTGACCGAGATCGAAAAGCAGTACCCGGTCGACAGCGACCGTTTTTGGCGCGGCGGGCACGGTCTTTACTCAACCGTCGACGATTACATGAAGGTGGCCAAATTCCTAGGTAGCGGCGTGACCGCCGACGGCAGCCGCTTGCTCAGCCGCAAAATGGTCGACCTGATGTGGACCAACCGGGTGCCCGCGGCCCAACGCCCCCTGCGCATTGGGCCGGCGGCCCTGCCCGGTTACGGCTTCGGCCTGACCGGCCGGGTGATGGTCGACATGGGCCAGGCGCTGTCGCTGACCAGCCTGGATGAGGGCGGATGGGCCGGCGCGGCGTCGACCTATTTTTGGGTCGACCGGCACGAAAACATGTGCGGCGTGGTGATGAGCCAATATCTCGGCTCGCAAATTCCGCTCGCCGACGACATCCGCCAGGCGGTGTATCAAGCCCTGGATTAAGCCCCGGAGGCGGCCTAGGTGGCCTAGCTTAGAATGATGCAGGTGGTGCTGCCATGGCCGATCAGGCGACCGGCGGCGTCGGTGATCAGGCCCTCGGCGGTGGCCGTGCGGCGGCCGCCATGGACCACCCACCCCTCGGTCCGCACCTCGCCGGTCTCGGGGGTCATGCCGCGCACCAAATTGATCTTGTATTCGAGGGTCGTATAGCCTTGCCCGGCGGCGCATAGCGTGCCCACCGCGCAGCCCATGGCGGAATCCAACAAAACACCGAAATAGCCACCGTGGATCGCCCCCATCGGGTTCATCATATGCCCTTCCGGCGTGCCGACAAACACCGCGCGGCCGGCGGCGACCTCCGCCAAGCGAAAGCCCATGGCCTCGGCAATCGGTGCCTGCGGCAATTCTCCATCGACGATGGCTTGGAGGAATTCGATGCCGCTCATCTCTTCGACGCGGGCCAGATGGGCGCGCGGATCGTGCCAGGTGATTACACGTCGATGGGGCTCCGTCATGGTCATCCTCCGGAAACGACAGTTGACCTGGCATAGCATCGAAGCCGAGGCGCGGCCACATTCGATTAAGCAATCGCGACAGGTCGGATTTGCGACACCCGCAATGCGCGGGTTTCCCTGAAATTAGTCGCGATATTCCTGTTTTCCCGGCCTCCAGCGAAGGAGTTCTCCATGGTCCGTCCACAGCGCGGCGCGCGCACCCAACAGCGCCATCGCCGCCGTCGACCCAATCCTTGCCATAGCCGGCGTCCATAAGGTCATTGCCCTGGCCGCCGAATAGGCTGTCATGCAGGTCGCCGCCGCGCAGGTCATCATCGCCGTCTTCGCCATAAAGATGCGAATAGCCGCCACGGTAATTGTTGTC
>NZLB01000117.1 GCA_002694075.1 Nisaea sp. | reverse complement strand
TGCGCCGCGCGGATGGTCTCGCCCGTGGCCTCGGCGATGGTCTTGCCTTCCCCGCGGGCCAGAAGATGGCCAAGTTCGTCCTTGCGCTCGACAATCAGCGCGCCGGCGCGTTCTAGCACGTCATGGCGGATCTGCGGGCTTGCCGCGGCCCAGCCGGAAAGCGCGTCCTTCGCTGCCGAGACAGCCTCATCCACCCGTGCCGCGCCGCCGCGGGCATAGGTGCCGATCACATCGTCACGATTCGCCGGGCTGGTGTTGGTTGTGATCTCGGTGTCGGCAACCCATTCACCGCCGATATAATGTGCAAAATCCACGTCTGTCTCCTGTGTCACGGGCCGCGCGCCGCAAGGCGCATGGCTGGCCGGAGGCGGCCAGCATCATTCTTGGTTCATGGTATACCAAAGCTGCGGAAAGGCCAATCTCAGAACGTGGCGCCATAGGGTTTTCATGCGGGTCGGCCGGCCTTTATCAGGCGCCTTTCCAGTCCGGCTTGCGTTTCTCGAAGAAGGCGCTGACGCCTTCCTTGAAATCGGCGCTTCCGAAACATTGCTTGACCAGATCATGGTCGTCGGGAAGCGGCACCGTGTCGCGAAGCCGTTGCAGCCCGCGCATGGTGGCGTCAAGGGTCAGCGGGGCGAGGTCAGTGATGCCGCGCGCCATCTCGTCGGCGCGTGCCAGCACCGCGTCGCGGTCCTCGAGAAGTTCCGAAATGAAGCCTGATGAGGCAGCCTCTTCGGCGTCGATCAGCGACGCTGTCAGCAGCATGTATTTCGTCCGCGCCTCGCCGACAAGCCGCACGAAGCGCGCCAGATTGCCGATGGCAAGGCAGTTGCCGAGGGTGCGGGCGATCGGCGCGCCGACCTTCAGGTCCCGGCTGCCGATTCGCAGGTCGGAGGCCGCCGCGATGGCCGCGATTTCGGCCTGCAAATCGCGGCCGGCGGCGCCGCTTTCCTCGGCGAAGCCGGACGAGATGATTTGCGCCGCTTTGACGCCTTTGGCGGCGCAGTCGGCGAGCACCGCCGGCACGTGGGGCGCCGGCACAATGACGATGGCCATATCGACCTCGCCGGGCGCCTCGGTGATCGATTTATAGGCCGGCCGGCCGGCGACCGTCGCTTCGCTACGACTGATCGGGATCAATTCGGCGGCGTAGTCATGGCGGTCCATGACCGCCACTAAGCGACCGCGCAAGGAGGACAGATCGCTGCTGGCGCCGATCACCGCGAATCGGCGCGGATGGAACAGCGGGCGGAAATCCCGCCCGCCGAATGATGTTGGCGCGCTCAAAGGCGCTTAACGCAAGCCAAGACCGCGGGCGATGATGCCGCGCAGGATTTCGGTCGTGCCGCCCTGAATGGTCAATTTCGGCGCGATCAGCATATTGCTGGTCAAGGCCGCCTCGAAGCGCTGGCGCGCGGCCAGGTCACGGTCGATCAGGGCGCCCAAGTCGCGGCAAATGTCGGGCAGTTTCTGCATCCAGACCGTGCCCAAGTCCTTGACGATGGAGGCTTCCAGAACCGGCTCTTTGCCGGCCGCCAGCATGCCGGCGACCGAAATCGACATCCGCCGCAAGGTGAACAATTGGGCGACCAAACGGCCCAACCCCTCGGCCGCGCGGCTATCCGGCGTCGGACCGACCAGGTTGACCAGTTCGATCAACACCGCGATGGTTTCCAGAAAACGTTCCGGGCCGGAACGCTCATAGGCCAGTTCGGCGGTCGCTTGCATCCAGGCGTTGTCTTCCTCGCCAAGCAGATGATTGGCTGGCAGGTCGACATCCTCGAACACCACCTCGTTGAAGTCATGGTCGCCATTGGGCCACAAAATCGGCCGTGTTTGGATGCCCGGCTTTTTCATATCGACCAGGAATTGGGTCAGGCCGTGACGGCGATTTTCCTTGGTCGCCGGCGAGGTCCGGAAAAGACCGATCATATAGTCCGCCTCATGGGCGGCGGTGGTCCAGACCTTGGTGCCGTTGAGGCGCCAGCCTTCGTTGGTCCGCTCGGCCTTGGCCTTGGCGGCGAACAGGTCGGAGCCGGAATCCGGCTCGCTCATGCCGATGGCGAAGGTGCATTCGCCGGCGATGATCCTCGGCAAGACCTGGCGCTTGAGCTCCTCGTCACCGTATTTCAAAATCACCGGTCCGCTTTGTCGGTCGGCGGTGAAATAGACCTGGCTTGGCGCCCGCGCCACCAGGAATTCCTCGGTGATCACATAGCGCTCCAAAAAGCTGCGCTCCTGGCCACCGTACTCCTTGGGCCAGGTCAGGCCGATCCAGCCCTTGGCCGCCACCTTGCGCGCGAATTCATGGTCGAACCCGCGCCGCGACGGCCGGTCCAGATGCTCGGCGTTGTCGGCGAGAAAGGCCCGCACTTCGCTGCGCAAATCCTCGGCCGCGTCGGGCAGGCGGATCGGATCAAATTGAATGGCTTGGCTCATCACGCGTCTCCCACGCCGCGTTAGGCGGCGGTAATGGTTTTCCAGAAGGCATCGCCGCCTTGTGCGGCGAAGTGACGGCCGAGTTGCTCGGCCCAGACCGCTTCGCGGCCAAATTGATCGCGCCAAGACCACATCCGTTGCACATAGCGATGCAACGGGTGGTCGGCGGTGAAGCCAATCGCGCCATGCACTTGATGGGCGATCAAACCGCCTTCGCTGGCCGCTTCGCCGGCGCGAATCTTGGCGGTGGCGATATCGACGAAGGCGTCCATCGGACGCGCCGCCGTCTCCAGGGCGAAAGCGGCCGAAGCGGCGGCGGCGACCACCGCGGCGGTTTCCTCGGCGAGGCGCGCCAGCAAATGCTGAACAGCTTGGAATTTGGCGATCGGCCGGCCAAAGGCGACGCGGTCCTGGGAATAAGCGACACACATTTTCAGCGCGCCCTCGAAGGCGCCGGCGACGGCCATCGCCGCCATCGCCGCGCCGAGGGCCTGCACGTCCTCGGCGGTCACGTCGACCGACGCACTGGCGACCGGCGTAACGCCATCGAGGCGCACCATCGCCAAACCGTCACCGGCTTGGTCACTGCCGGGGTCGCTCATCGCCGCGTCAACCGCGACCAAAACCGCCACCGGGCCGTCGGCGGTTGCCGCCATCACCGCCAAATGACCGGCCTGATCGACATGCGCGACCGGCCCGATCAAGCCCTTCAGCGTGCCATCGGCGGCCAAGGTCGGTAGCGCGTCACCGGTCGGGGCGGCCACCGTCATCACCCCCTCGGGCAGGGCCATGCCGGCGCGGCTGCACAGCCAAACGGCCAACAAATGCGGCACCAGGGGCACGGCCACCGCGTGCGCGCCGGCGACGCGGATAATTTCGAAGGTGTCCGAGACCGACAGCCCGGCGCCGCCGGCCGCCTCGTCGGCCCAGGCGCGGGTCAGGCCGCCGTCGTCCAATGCCGCCCACAGCGGCGCCCGCCAGCTGTCGTCCTTGGCGTTGATGATGGTCTGCGGGTCGCCCAAATCCTCGAAAATGCGGCGCGTCGTGTCGACGATGATTTCGGTCATTTCGCTCATCGGCGTCTCCTTTGGTGGGCCGGCGCGGCGGCGCTCAACGGCCCTGGAAATTGGGCAGGCGGCGTTCCGCCGTGGCGCGCACGCCTTCGCGGAAATCCTCCGTCGCGCGCAGCCATTCCTGCTCTTTCAGTTCATGGTCGGTGGCCGCCGCCACCCGGTCAGCCAAGCCGGCGCGCAAGGTCGCTCGGGTCGAGACCACCCCCAGCGGTGAGTTGACGGCGATTTCGCGGGCCAGGTCGAGGGCCGCCGCGCGCACCTGGTCCTGGTCGACCAAAATATCGGCCATGCCCATCTCGAAGGCTTCGTCGCCTTTGAAACGTCGGCTGGTGTATAACACCAAGGACGCTTTCTGACGACCAATCAATTCCGGCAGGGTGGTGGTCAGGCCAAAACCTGGGTGAAAGCCCAAGCGGGTGAAATTGGCGGCGAACCGCGCTTCCGGGCAGGTCACACGAAAATCGGCGGAAATCGCCAAACCCAGGCCGCCACCGATGGCCGCGCCATGGACCGCCGCGATGATCGGCTTGGGAGTGCGGAACAAGCGGACCGCTTCCTGATACAGGTGGCCGGTCTGGCGGTCGCGCTGATGCTGATCGCCCGAGCCATCGCCGAAATTGGCGCCGGCGCAGAAGGATTTGCCGGCGGCGCACAGCACAATCGTCCGGCACG
>NZLB01000116.1 GCA_002694075.1 Nisaea sp. | reverse complement strand
GCGGTATCGCCGCCGGGCGCGGCCCCTGCCGGTTGACAGCCGGGCCGTCCAGGGGGTAGGGGCTCGGGCTCCGTTTCCGTCTTCGAGGCAGAGCCCATGACCCTTCGCACGCTTCTCGACACCGGCGCCGCTTCCGCCGCCGCGCTCACCGCGCCGGGCCGCCCGACCCTCGACTACGCCGGCCTGCGCGCCCATGTCGACGCCATCGGCCGGCAATTGGCCGGCCAGGGGCTCGGCGCCGGCGACCGGGTGGCCATCGTCCTGCCCAACGGCCCGGAAATGGCTGCGGCCTTTTTGGCGGTCGCCGCCCATATGTCGGCGGCGCCGCTGAACCCGGCCTATAAGCAAAGCGAATACGCTTTCTATCTGGAGGATTTGAAGCCGGCCCTGGTGATCGTCGCCGAAGGCAGCGACAACCCGGTGCGCGCCGCCGCGGCGGGTTTGAACATTCCGGTGGTCGAGGCGGCGGTGCCGGCGGGCGCGCCGGCCGGTGTGTTCACCTTGTTCGAAAAAGAGGCCGCCATCGCGCCCGCCGGGGCCGATCAGGAAGCCTTGGTGCTGCACACCTCGGGCACCACCTCGCGGCCGAAAGTGGTGCCGCTGCTCCAGCGCAATATCCTCGCCTCGACCGGCAATATCGCCGCCAGCCTGGAGTTGACCGCCGCCGACCATTGCCTGAACATTATGCCGCTGTTCCATATCCACGGGCTGATCGCGGTGCTCGCCACCAGCCTCGGCGTCGGCGCCTCGGTGTGTTGCGGCGCCGGCTTCAACGCCCTGAAATTCTTCGACCTGGCGCGAACCGAGCAAATCACCTGGTATTCCGGTGTGCCGACCATGCACCAGGCCATCCTGATGCGCGCCCAGCGCCAGCCCGAGGCGGTGCGCGCCCTTGGCCTGCGTCTGATCCGGTCGAGCTCGGCCTCACTGCCGCCGGCGGTGTTCGAGGAGTTGACGGCAACCTTCGGCTGCCCGGTGATCGAGGCCTATGGCATGACCGAGGCGGCCCATCAGATGACCTCCAACCCGCTTGGCGACGGCAAGCAAAAGGCCGGCTGCGTCGGCGTCGTAACCGCGCCGGAGGTCTGCATCATGGACGCCCAGGGCGCGCCGGTGGCGGCCGGCGGCGAGGGCGAGGTATGCATCCGCGGCGACAATGTCACGCCGGGCTATGAGAACAACCCCAAAGCCAACGCCGAAAGCTTCACCGACGGCTGGTTCCGCACCGGCGATCAGGGCTTTTTCGACGCCGACGGCTATCTCAAGATCACCGGCCGGTTGAAGGAGATCATCAACCGGGGCGGCGAAAAGGTCTCGCCCCTGGAGGTTGACAATGTGCTGATGGAACATCCGGCGGTGCAGCAAGTGGTGACCTTCGCGGTGGCCGACAAAATGCTGGGCGAGGAAATCGGCGCGGCGGTGGTCCTGGCCGACGGCGGCGATTTGGACGCCGCCGGGCTGCGCGCCTACGCCGGCGAACATTTGGCCAAGTTCAAGATCCCCAAGCATGTGGTCTTCGTGACGGAAATTCCGAAGGGTGCGACCGGCAAGCTGCAACGCATCGGGCTGGCCGAAAAACTCGGCCTCGGCGACTGACGAAAGGGGCGGGCGATGACCAAGATCTGCGTTTTCGGGGCCGGCGCGATTGGCGGCTATCTGGCCGGCGCTTTATCCGACGCCGGCGCCGAGGTCAGCTTGATCGCCCGCGGGCCGCATCTGGCGGCGATCCGCGAGAAGGGCCTCGGCCTCGACATCGACGGCGCGGTTCGGCGCTATGATCTGCCGGCGACCGACAGGGCGGCCGAACTAGGCCCCCAGGATTATGTGATTCTGGCGGTCAAAGCCCATGGCATTCCCAAGATCGTCGGTGATTTGGCGCCGCTGTTGGGGCCGGAAACGGCGGTGGTGCCGGCGGTCAACGGCTTGCCCTGGTGGTATTTCCACCAGGCGGCGAGCGGCACAGCGCTTGACGACCAGCCCTTGCAGGCGGTCGATCCCGGCGGCGCCATTTGGCGCGCGCTGGGGCCGGAGCGGGCGATTGGCTGCGTCGTCTATCCGGCCTGCGAAATCGCCGAACCGGGCCTGGTCCGCCATTTGGAGGGTAATCGCTTTTCCTTGGGCGAGCCCTCGGGCGAGGCTTCGGCGCGGGTTAAAACCCTGTCCCAATTGATGATCGCCGGCGGCTTGAAGGCGCCGCAGAAAAAGCGCATCCGCGACGAGATTTGGATCAAGCTGTGGGGCAATTGCTCGTTCAATCCGGTCTCGGCCCTGACCGGCGCGCCCTTGGACAAGATCGGCGGCGACGCGGAAGCGCGCGCCCTGGTCGCCGAAATCATGGCCGAGGTGCAAACCATCGGCGAGGCGGTCGGCGCCAAGTTCAATGTCACGATCGAGGCGCGCATCGACGGCGCGGCGGCGATTGTCGGCCACAAACCCTCGACCCGTCAGGATATCGAGGCGGGCCGGCCGCTCGAGATCGACCCGCTGGTCGGCACCGTGTTGGAATTGGCCAACCGCCTGGACATTCCGGCGCCGGCCCTTCGCCATGTCAGCGCGCTGTTGAAACTTCAGGCCGAGACCCTGGGCCTTTACGTCCGGCCGTAAACGGCGCCAACCGCGCCCGCTTCATGCGGCCCCTTTTTCGCGAGGGGCAGCGAGGCTGTGGGTCCGGCCATTGGCATACATTCTATCCGTCCGCGCCATTTTCGCGGCCACCCCCCCCCGAGAATAGGGGGGATGGCGTGGGGTTGCGCCGCTCGTCGGCGAGACGCCAGGCCCCTGGCAGGGGATGGGGATATGACCGAAGACGACAGCCAAACCACACCGCGGTCGCTGGCCCGGCGCGTTTTCTTCAACAAGTATTTCTGGATACTGGTCGGCTTCGCCGCGATCTACCCCTTCTATCATGGGTATGATCGGGAAACGATTTTGTCAGAGATTTTTTTCGCCGAGCTTCAGCAAAAGTCTGTGCATGCGGTCATCCAGCACTTCAACCTGCACCACACCTACCAAAAATATAAGTATGTCGAGAATTGGGTGAGCTACACCGTCCTAAATTTCTTGGGGTGCCTGGTGCTCTCTTTCATGGTCATCAATATTTTGGAAATACCGTGTCTGGCCGCGAGAAAGTACATATTGAGGCAGAAATCGATCAAAGTAATAAATATCCAGAATATATTTTTTCTGATATATTTCAGTATTATATTAATTTTTATCAGATTTTTACATTTTTTCTCTTAGATTGGTGTCTTCAATTTTCGTTTATATATTCCTTTGATTTCGAAAAATGCAGCTTTCTATATTAATTCCGCCCGTCCACCATCAGCGTTTGCGTTCGGCGGCGGGCGGCAGGTCGCTGATCCGGCGGGCCTCGGGATTATCGAGCAGCGTCGGATCGTCGAGCCAGGCGCACAGCATCTCGAACATGTCATCGCCCCAGAACAAGTGGTCTTCGATGACGAAACTGGGCACGCCATAGACGCCGGCGGCGACCGCCTCGTCGGTGTTTTGGCGAAGCTGGTCCTTGACCGCCGGGGCGCCGGTGGCGGCGGCCAGATCGTCGACCCCAAGATCGGCCGCCAGGGCTTTTAAAGCGGCCGGATCCTGGCCGTCGCCACCCTGGGCCCAGAGATGGTCGAAAATCGCCCCGACCACCGCCGGCGTGCTGCCGAGGGCGAGGGTCAGGCGCAGCAAGGTGAGCGGGTTGAACGGGTGTCGCGGCGGCGCCGTGAAGGGCAGACCGCGAGCCCGCGCCCGCCATTGGCAGAGCAGAAAGGTATGGGCCTTTTTGGCCGGAATCTCGGCCGGGCCAAGCTGGCCCCAAGCGTTCAGCAAGCCGGCGAACAACACCGGGCGCAAGGTCACCTCGACGTCCTTGGGAAGAGCGCGCAGTTGGTGAAACTGCAAATAGGCGTAGGGCGAGATGTAGTCGAAAAACCAATCGGCCTGGCGCATGGGACCTGTCTCCGGAAAACCGCGCGGGACGCCAGGATAGCAGAGTGACGGCCGGCGGGCGAAAAACCGCCGCTGTTTTCGCCGCCGCGGGTGAAATGTCGCAGCGGACAGATCGCCTTGCATGAATTAGGCTGACAGCGGCGGCGCCGCGCCGTCACCGCGCGAGAGGAGAGAGCGCCATGGCCGATGTCAAGGAATGGGATTGGGTGATCAACCGCCATCAGCCGACCGCGCCGGTCGCCGGCGCCGGGGTGTTGACCGCCGCCGGGCTGGCCGCCGCCAAGGCCGAGATCACCGCTTGGCCCGATTACGCGCCGACGCCGCTGCATGATCTCGCCGGCCTGGCCGGCGCGCTCGGCTTCGCGCGGTTGTTTTACAAAGACGAAAGCGCCCGCTTCACGCTGCGCAGTTTCAAGGCCCTGGGCGGCGCCTACGCGGTCATTCGCCAGGCTCAGGCGTTCCTCAAAACCCGCTTGGGCGAGACCGTGGCGACCGCCGACATTCGCGCCGGCCGCTACCGCGACGCGCTCGCCGACTGGACCGTGTGCACCGCCACCGACGGCAATCACGGCCGCTCGGTGGCCTGGGGCGCGCAGATGATCGGCTGCCGGGCGGTGATCTACATTCACGCCGAGGTCAGCGCCGGCCGCCAGCAAGCGATGGAAGGGTTTGGCGCCGAGGTGCGGCGGATCGCCGGCAATTACGACGACTCCGTGCGGATCGCCGCCGAAACCGCCGCCGAGGCGGACTGGGTGGTGGTTTCCGACACTTCCTGGCCCGGCTACGCGGCGATCCCCACCGATGTCATGCATGGTTATATGTTGATGGCCGACGAGGCGATTGACCAACTCGACGGGCGCGTGCCGAGCCATGTTTTCCTGCAAGGCGGGGTCGGCGGCATGGCCGCCGCGGTGGCCGCCACCTTCGAGCTCCGCTTTGGCGCTAAGCGACCGAAAATCATTGTCGCCGAGCCGTCCTTGGCCGCTTGCTTGTTCGCCACCGCCAAGGCCGGCGCGCCGGTCACCATCGAAGGCGACCTCGCGACCTTGATGGCCGGCTTGGCGGCCGGCGAGGTGTCGCCCCTGGCCTGGACCGTGCTGCGCTCGGTCGCCGACGGTTTCGTCTATGTGCCTGACGGCGACGTGCCGCCGTTGATGCGCCGGTTGGCGGCGCCGGCCGGCAGTGACCCGGCGGTCGAGGCCGGCGAGTCGGCGCTCTGCGGCTTGGCGGCGGCGCTACGGATCGCCGGCGAAGCAGAGGCCGCCGCCGCGTTCCAATTAGACGCCGCCAGCGAGGTGCTGATTTTCGGCTCCGAAGGGGCGACCGATCCCACCCTTTACGCCGAATTGGTCAGCGCCGCCTGAGGCGGGCGCGTCTCGGAGGCTGGTCCCATGCCCTTCGCCGACCTTGATGATGGCGCGATCTTTTACGAGCGGCGAGGCACTGGTCCGGCGGTGTTTTTGATCCCGCCGGTCAGCCGTGGCCCCGAGGGCTTGGACCCGTTTATCGACCTCCTGGCCGGCGATTTTGAGGTGTTTCGCCACGACCAACGCGGGCTGGGGGCGAGCCCGCCGGCGGCCGGGCAACGCGGGCCGGTGCCGCTGGCCCAGCGCGCGGCGGCGGCCTTCGACCTGCTGGACCATTTGGGCGTCGACGACGTCCACGTGGTTGGCCACTCGACCGGCTGCGGCATCGCGCTGGAGATGTGGCGGACAGCGTCGGCGCGGATCAACAGCCTGACCTTGGCCGCGCCGTGGAGCCATGGCGACGCCCAATTGGTGACCATGCAAAACCTGCGGGTGGCGGCGGCCCGTGCGTTGAGCCCGGCCGACTACGCCACCTATAACGCCAGTTTGTTGTTTCCGCCGTGGTACCGCCAACGCTTCGCCGCCGGCTTCGAGGCGCTGGCGGCGGCCGCCGTGGACCACCCGCAAGACGCCGAGGTGATCGCCAACGGCTTGATCCCAATCCTCAATTTCGACGGTCGGTCCATCGCCGAAACAGTGACCTGTCCGGTTCTGATCATCGCCGCCGGTGACGACCAGTTGATGCCGCCCTGGCATGGCCGGGCCTATGTCGATCTGATAAACGGCAGCCAAAATGTCGTGTTGGACAGCGGCGGTCACATGGTGCTGGAGACGTGCCGGGAGCGCGTTGCCGCGTTGATCTTGGATTTTATGTCCGCGGCCGCCTGAGAGGCGGTCAGTGAGGTCGCCATACCTCGCCCAAAAAGCGCAGCCAGTTCTCGCCCAGGACCCGGCGGATACGGGTTTCCGACCAGCCGGCGCGTTCCATGGCGGGAATGAAATTGCCGAAATCGCCCAGTGTTTCCAATCCTTTGGGCATCGGCGGCACTTGGTCGTAGATCGGGGTGGTCGGCTGACCACTGCCCATGTTGCGGGTGAGGTATTCGAAAAAGGCGATGTCCTGGTCCTGCACCCAATCGGTGCCGATGCCGACCGCTTCCTCGCCGACGAGATCGATCATATAGGTCATCGCCGTCACGCAGTCATCGAGCGTGGCGTCGGCGCCTTGCGGTAGAAACGGGGTGTAGCTGGCGAAACCGACGAAGCCGCCGCGGTCGGCGATGGCCTTCAATTGGTCGTCGGTTTTATTGCGCGCGTGCGGTTTCAACATCGGGCAGCAATGGGTATAGGCGACCGGCGCTTTGGAATGGGCGATGGCGTCGGCGCTGGTTTGCGGGCCGACATGGGAGAGATCGATCAACATGCCGAGGTGGTTTAACTCCTCGACCACATGACGGCCGAAATTGGAGAGGCCGGGGTCGGTTGGCTCCCAGCAGCCGGCGCCGACCAGATTTTGGGTGTTGTAGGTCAATTGCACCACGCGAATGCCGAGTTGGTGGAACAGGCGCAAATTCGCGACGTCGTTGTCGATGGCGCTGCTGTTCTGCCAGCCGAGGATGACGCCGACCTTGCCGGTCTGTTTGGCGGTTTTGATGTCGGCGGCGGTGCGCACCGGCATGATGATGTCGTCATGCACCTCGAACCATTCCAGCCATTGGGCGATATTGGCCATGGTTTGGCGGAAGTCATGCCATACCGAACAGGTGCAGTGGACGGTGGTGATGCCGCCCTTCGCCATGTCTTCGAACAGCGCTCTGGAAAAACGCGCGATCACTAAACCATCAATCAAAATCGCGTCTTTATAATAGGACATAGCGTTCTCCATGGAGCCCCGGTGACTGTCGCTTTATCGACGCATGACCAGGCGGTGAGAAGTTGATCGCTTGACAGTATCGGGTTTGGCGGGCCCGATAAAGGCGGACATCTCAGAGGAGGCGGGCCCATGGCCGCGGAACAGTCGAAGACGTGTGATCTGATTTTGGTGGGCGGCGACGTGGTCGATGGCACCGGCGCGCCGCGCCGCCGCGCCGATGTCGCGGTGCGTGACGACCGGATTGTGGCGGTCGGCG
>NZLB01000115.1 GCA_002694075.1 Nisaea sp. | reverse complement strand
CCAGTCCTGGAAAAAACACGAGGCGACACGGTCGCCGACGGCGATCTCATCTACCCCGGGACCGACCGCCGTGACCGTGCCGGCGCCGTCGGAATTGGGCACCCGCGGATAGGGCAGATTGCGGCCGACCGGATCGCTGACGGTCATCAAATCGCGATAATTGAGGGCCGAGGCCTCGATCCGCACGGCGACCTGTCCCGGGCCGGGAGCGGCGGCCGCCACATCGGCCAAATGAAGGGCGTCAATGCCGCCGTCGGAGATGATTTGCCAAGCTTTCATGGCCTTGTTTCCTGTTTTGTTGCCCCTGTCTTATAGCGCGCCGGCGCTATTCAGCGCCGCAAAATTACGCCATGCTGGCGGCCACACCGAAAAAGGAGATGGCAGATGGCGGAAACACATCATTTGGCGGCCGCGCCGAAAACCGTGCATTGGGGCCTTTTTGGCGCCGATATCGCGCCGGTGATGGAAGTGCGCTCGGGCGACACGGTGGTCATCGACACCGTTTCCGGCGGGCCTGACGTGTTGCCTGGCGACGGTTACCACGTGCCGCCGGAGTTGCTGGCCATCCACGCCGAAACGCCGCGCCATGTGCCAGGCCATATCCTGACCGGGCCGGTGCGGGTGACCGGCGCCAAAGCCGGCCAGGTGTTGCAGGTCGATATCCTCGATGTCCGGTTGCGCCAGGATTGGGGTTATAATTTCATTCGCCCGCTGGCCGGCGCGCTGGCCGGTGAATTCCACGAAATGACCAAGATGACCATTCGCCTGGACGACGCCCGCGGCGAAGGTGAACTGCCGTGGGGCACGCGCCTGCCGTTGCGGCCGTTTTTCGGCGTCATGAGGGTGGCGCCGCCGGCCAATTGGGGGCCAATCAGCACAATCCAGCCGCGCGCCCATGGCGGCAATATCGATAACAAGGAAATGGTCGCCGGCACCACATTGTTTCTGCCGATCTTCGTCGACGGCGCGCATTTCTCGGCCGGCGACGGCCACGGCTGCCAGGGCGATGGCGAGGTCTGTGTGACGGCCATCGAAACCGCCCTGCAAGGCCACTTCCGGCTGACCGTGCGCGATGACATGTCCCTCGCTCTGCCGCGCGCCGAAACCGCCGAAGCCTTCATCACCATGGCCTTTGACGAGGATTTGGATGACGCCGCCAAGGAAGCCTTGCGCCAAATGATCGATCTGATCTGCGCGCGCAGCAACCTCGACCGCGCGCAGGCCTACGCCCTTTGTTCGCTGGCCGCCGATCTGCGCGTCACCCAAATCGTCAACGGCAACAAGGGCATCCACGTGGTACTGCCGAAAAGCGTGCTTTAGGCGACGCCCTCGTCCAACATCACCGCGTTGCGGGCGCCGGCGATTTCCCGCCAATGGGCCAAATCGGCGTCGACCAATAGGCCGCTGGGCGGCCGGCAGGGCCGAAAATGGCCATGGTCGTCGCGTCCCCGCACCAACATCGCGGCCATATTGCCGCCGGCGACCTGGCGCATGCGCGTCGGGATGTAGCGGATCGCCAAACCGATCCGCCGGTCGCCGCTGCGATTGGGGTGGGAAGCGTGAAACACCTTGCCATGGTGCAGCGACATTTGGCCCGGCCGCAACTCAACCTCGGTGGCCGCGTCCTCCGATACCGTGACGGTGAGTTCCTGGCCGCGCGTCAGCAGATTGCGCGGGTCATGGGTGTCGCGGTGGTCGACGGTTTGGGTTTGGCTACCGGCGACGAAGCGCATGCAACCGCTGGCCACCGTCGCCGGCGACAGGGCGATCCACGCGGTCACCTCCTCCTCACCGTCCAAGCCCCAATAGGTCAAATCCTGGTGCCAGGAAACGAAATCGTCGGTGCCCGCCTCCTTGATGAAAAACGGACAGTCGAGGGCCAGCAAATCTTCGCCCAGGATCGCCGCGACCGCGTCGGTCACCGCCGGCAGGCGCGAAATCTCGTCGACGAAGGGCAGCACCAAATTGGGATAGCGGCGCAAACAGGTCTTGGCGTTGACGAGGTCGGGAAAGGCCGTCTCGGCGGCTTCCAACCGCGCCCGGTAAGCTGCCGCCGCGGCGCTTTCCATGACGTCGATGGGAAAGACGAAGCCATCGCGTTGAAAGCGGTCTTTGATGTTGCTGGCAAGCATAGCCCTACTTTCCGTGATGTCACGACTCGCGCCGGTCGCACGCCTCAACCGATAGAATAACGAAAAGTTGTGCTGACTTAAAGCCATCTCGCGTGGCTTGACCGGCGCTGGTGGGGCGGCAAGACTAGCCGGCGTCATCCGCCACGGGAGCCGGACCATGTCATCCAAAATCAGCCATGTCGAATTCCACGTCCTGCAGACCGAGGCCGAGACCCGGCCCCATTGGGTCAGCCTGTTCAAAGTACCCAACGCCAATGAATTGCTGGTGCGCTTGCGCACCGACGACGGGGTCGAGGGCTTCGGCTTGGCCACCTCCTACACCGATATCGCGCCGATCACCAAAGTGGTCGCCGATGGCTTCGCCGATCTCATTCTAGGCATGGACGCGCTGGCGCCCGAGGCGCTTTATGAAAAACTTTTCGCGCTGACCTCCAGCCGACAGGCGGCCGAACGCGGCTGGGGCCGGGAGGCGTTGATCCGCATTTCGGCGGCGGTCGACCTAGCGTGCTGGGACATCGTCGGCAAAACCGCCGGTCTACCGCTGTATCGCCTGTTTGGCGGCTATCGCAACCAGGTGCCCTGCTATGTCACCTGCGCCTATTACCGCGACGGCAAGGACAACGCCGAATTGCGCGACGAGATCGAAATGCTGGTGGCCCAAGGCCACCGCGGCTTCAAGGGCAAGGTCGGCGGTTTGAGCCTGGCCGAGGATATCGCCCGCATGGAGATCGTGCGCGAGGTGATCGGCCCCGACCGCGATTTGATGATCGACGTCAACCGCGCCTGGGATTTGAAAACCGCGATCGAGGGCGCGCGCTTGCTGACGCCGCTCAAGCCGGTGTGGCTGGAAGAGCCGGTGCGCTGGACCGACGATCGGCGAGAGCTGAAACTGCTCGCCCAAAGCACGGCGATACCGCTATCCGGCGGCGAAAGCGAAATCACCAGCTATGGCTGCCGGTCCTTGCTCGAGGAACAGGCGGTGCAAATCCTGCAATTCGACTGCACCATGTTCGGCGGCTTCACCGAGGGCCGCAAACTGGCCGCCCTTTGCGAGCTTAACCATGTCGACGTGGCGCCGCACCACGATTGTTTCATCCACGCGCCGCTGGTCGCCGCCAGCCCGGCCGGCCGAATTGTCGAATCCTTCACCGATCCCGAACGCGACCCACTGCAGGCCGAGCTTTATGAGAACCCGCCGCACATCGCCGATGGCTGGCTGACCTTGAACGAGGCGCCGGGCCTGGGTCTGACCCTATCGGCCGAAGCCCTCGCCAAATTTGCCCGGCCGGTGGCCAGCGCCGGTCGCTAGCGCCGGCGCTTAGCGCGCGGTCATGCCGCCGTCGACGACCATCGCCGAGCCGGTCATGAAGCCGGCGTCGTCCGAGGCTAGAAAGACAATCCCCTTGGCGATGTCCTCGACCTCGCCCAAACGGCCGATCGGATGGCCGGCGAGGGCGACTTTTTCCGACGCGGCGAGGTCGTTGCTGCCGTGCTGAGTGGCACGAGCGACAAAGGTTTGGGTGCCCATGTCGGTGCGGATGACGCCGGGGTGAATGGAGTTGACGCGGATGCGATAGCCCTTGCGCCCGAAATTGAGAGCGGTCGATTTGGTGAACAAGGTCACCCCGCCCTTGGTCATCGAGTAGAGCGGGTCAAGATCGGAGCCGACGACCCCGGCGACCGAAGCGAGGTTGACGATGGCGCTGCCCTGGGCGCTGTCCACGCCGCGCGCCTTGAGGGCCGGCACCGCTTGTTTGGTGCCGAGCCAAACCCCGGTCAAGTTGACCGCCGCGAGTTTCTGCCATTCCTCGAGCGTGACCTCCTCAAAATCACGGCCCAGGAACAGCCCGGCGTTGTTGACCAAAATATCGAGCCCACCGAACCGCGCGGTGGCCAGCGCGATGGCGGCGTCCCATTGCGTCGGGTCGGTCACATCCAAGGGCGTGAAGACAGCCGCGTCGCCAAGCGCGTCAGCGGTCGCCTGGCCCTCATGAAGCAAAACATCGCCAATCACCACGCGGGCGCCGGCGGCAACCATGCAGCGCGCGGTTTCGGCGCCAATGCCGCGGGCGGCGCCGGAAATCAGCGCCACTTTTCCATCCAGACTGTTCATTTTTCCCTCCCCGTCTTGGCGTGACGTGGGCCGCCCGCCATCGTTCCGAGCATGGTCGCGGGGCGATCCGACGAGGTCAACAGTTTCGCGCCTAGGCGGGCCGCGTCAAAAGTGTATCTTGAACGGCGGCGCCGCCGGGGGCGGGCCGCACCAGCACAAGGAAACGCGATCATGGGGCCATCGGCGGCACCGGCCAATCTGGTCAAGGGCGGGGCTTTTCTAGTGTTGGCGGTGTTGATGTTCGACACCATGGGGGCGATCGTCAAATATCT
>NZLB01000114.1 GCA_002694075.1 Nisaea sp. | reverse complement strand
CCCGCCGTGGTCGCCCCGTCGATTACCCGGTGACCGCCGTAAACAATCACCGCCGCGACCGCCAGTCCGCCCATCAAATCAATTAACGGCTGGGCCGAGGCGCGGGCCCGCGCGGCTCTAAAGGTCAGCTGAAATACCATTTCGACCAAGCCGGCGATGCGTGTGCTCTCATATTTCTCCATGGCGCTGGCCTGGATCAATTTGATGCTCTGGAAGCATTGCCCAAGGTGGCTGGTCAGGCTGCCCATTTCCTCCTGCGTGGCGCTGGAAAAGCGGCGCATGTGTTTGCCGATCACCTGCATCGGGTAGATCGCCAGCGGCCCGATGAACAGGGTGATCAAGGCCAGGCTCCATTCCTGGTAGAACATCACCCCAATCAGAAACAGCAGGGTCAGGCTATCGCGTCCGAGACTGACCATGATGTTCGAGGTGGCGACCCGCATGGCGTTGACGTCGAAGGTGAAATGCGAAATCAAACGGCCGCTGTGGCGGCTTTGGAAAAGCGCCATGTCATGGCCGACGAGATGGGAGAACAGGCGATTTTGCGTGTTCGCGACGATCTTTTGACCGACGTAGTTGATCACCACCTCCTGGGTGAAAACTGAGATGCTTTTGGCCGCGAAGACCGCCAAGATTGCCGCGCCGATCGGCCACAGCAGACTGGCGTCGCGGGCGATGAACACCTTGTTGACGACCGGGTCCATCAGCCACGCGGTGCCGGCGGTGCTGGCCGCGCCCAACGCCATGCACAGACCGGCGATGAACAGGTGCAAAGTGTAGGGGCGCACCATTTCGACAAACATACGACGCAGAACCGGCCAGGTGGCGGCGTGCGGCGCGCCGTCGAGGCGCGGGTTTTCAGGCGAAACGTTCATATCAAGGAAAGCATCTAGCGCAGCACACCATGGCCCGTCAAAAAGTGAAAGGCGATTGGTGGCGCCCCGCGCCTATGGTATTATCGAAAAAAAAGCGAAAAGCTATTCAATTATGAATTGCGCCCGTCAACTTTTGTCAGATTAGTCCCCTCCCGCCGATGGTTGATCTTCCCAATTGGGCCGGCCCGCCGGTGCCGCTGACCCGCTCGCGCGAAGGGTTGGCCTGGCTTGACATGCTGTTCAAGGACCATGGGGTTCTCCGCGCCCTATACGGGCATACCCATTGGGTGGACACGGGGTTGATGCGCGCCGCACAGCCGTCGCCGGCGCGGCTGGCCTGGGCCAAACGCCAAGGCTTTAAAACCATTCTCAACCTGCGCGGCGCGCGACCGACCTGCGGATCATATATTTTGGAGCGCAAAGCTTGCCATGAACTGGACCTGACCTTGGTGGATTTCCCGATCCGCTCGCGGGCGGCTTTGGACCGCGAAACCTGGCGCGCGGCGTGCGGTATTTTCGACCAATTGGAATATCCGGTTTTCATGCATTGCAAATCGGGCGCCGATCGCACCGGCCTGATGGCGGTGCTCTATCTGCATCTCAAGCGCGGCGTGGACTTGGAAACCGCCCGCCGCCATTTGAGCTGGCGTTATGGCCATATCCGCCAGGCCAAAACCGGGGTCATAGACTATTTTTACGACCGCTTCACCGCCGAGGGCGCGGCGTGCGGCCAAACCCTGCCCGAATGGATCGAGGAGGGCTACGACCGCGAGGCGCTTAATCGCGGATTTCAGGACAATTGGCTGGCCAAAATCCTGGTCGATAAAATTCTGCGCCGAGAGTAGGGTTCACGCCGCCATCTCATCGGCGGCGGCGGCGATGGCGTCGATGGTTTGCGCTAAATCGGCCGCGTCATGGGCGGCTGAGATGTAGAACTTGCTGGCCGGTTTCAAAACACCGTGGGCCGCCATCAGCGCGTTGAAATGTTTCAAGCGGTCGCCGTCGGCGCGAAACACGGCGCGAAAATCTTCCACCGGCTCGGCGGTAAACACCACGTCGAACAGGGTTGGGTGGCCGACCACTTGAGCGGGGATGCCAACGCGCGCGAAATGATCGGTGAGGGCGGCCATGATCGCGGTTCCGGTGGCTTCGGCGCGGGCATAGGCATCGGTTTCGCGCAGGACTTTGAGGGTCGCTCGACCGGCGACGGCGGCCACCGGATTACCGCTGAGGGTACCGATTTGTAGCAAGAAATCATCGCCTCCGACCTGACCGGCGTCGAAGTGGGCCATGATGTCGGCGCGTCCGGTTACGGCGCCCAAAGCGAAACCGCCGCCAATGATTTTACCCAGGGTGCAGAGATCCGGAGTCACGCCATACAGGCTTTGCGCGCCGCCATAGCCAAAGCGAAAACCGGTCACCACCTCGTCGAAAATCAAGGGGATATCGCGGGCCTCGGTTTCCGCGCGCAAGGCTTCGAGAAAGCCGGGCTTGGGCGGAATCAAACGTTGCAACGGTTCGACGATGACACCGGCCAGTTGGTCGGCGTGGCTGGCGATCAATTTCACCGCCGCGTCGATGTCGTTGAATGGCGCGACCAGAACCTCGTCCTCGACATGGCCGCAGATTCCGGCCGAATCCGGCACCGGCCGCGGCAGGTTGACGAGGCGTTTGGGTGCCAGGCTCATCAGGGCGTGGTCGCTCATGCCGTGGTAGCCGCCCTCGAATTTCAGGATCAATTCGCGCTTGCGGTAGGCGCGTACCAGGCGCATGGCGTACATATCGGCTTCGGTGCCGGAAGAAACGAAGCGTACCTGCTCCGCCGCCGGCAGGGCCGCGACGATATCCTCGGCGAGTGCGATGCCGCTGCTGTTATTGGCGAAAAAAGTCGTGCCAAGGGCCAATTGAGCGTCGACCGCGGCGCTCACCTCCGGGTGGCAATGGCCGATAAACATGGGTCCCGAGCCAAGCAGGAAGTCGACATATTCATTGCCGTCGACATCCCATACCCGGCCGCCTTTACCACGTTCCAAAATCATTTCGGGCGGAAAATTGCCAAAGCCGCCGCCCGGCAACACCGCTGTGGCGCGGGCGTGCCATTGAGTGGAGGGGGTGGTATGCGGATGCTCGGACATGGGATGACCTTTCTGACGGAGGCGAGGCGTCTATCTTTGGGCAATTCCGCCGGGGCGGGAAGGGGAAAAGCCGCCGCACCCTTCGGCACCCAGGAAAAAAGCCGTCGGCGAATACCCTCGGGCCATTAAAAAAGGGCGCCCCCGCGGCGGGGAGCGCCCTCTCATGGGCCCGTCAGATGGCGGTGACGGTCGTTCGCGCGAGATTATTCGCCCAGCGCTTCGAGCACTTTGGGCGGCGACATCGGCAATTCATATAGGCGTTTGCCGCTGGCGTCGGCGATCGCGTTGGCGATCGCCGCCAACGGGGGCACCAGCGGGATTTCGCCCACCCCTTTGACCCCATAGGGATGCTCCGGATTGGGAATCTCGACCATCACCGCGTCGATCGCCGGCAGGTCCGAGGCAACCGGCATCCGATAGTCGAGGAAGCCCGCGTTATCGAGGCGCCCGTTGGCGTCATAGATGAATTCTTCGTTCAACGCCCAGCCAATGCCCTGGGCGACGCCACCTTGGATTTGCCCCTCGACATAGGCCGGATGGATCGCCCGCCCGACATCTTGGCTGGCGGTATAGCGCAGGATTTTGACATGGCCGGTTTCCGGATCGACCTCGACATCGACCATATGGGCGCCGACGACGCCCATGTGACCGGTGGTGTTCTTCGACACCGCCGCCAGGATCGGGCCGCCGGTTCCTTCGGCCTTATTGGCCAGTTCCGGNAGGGTGAGGGGGTCGAATTCACCGGCGTTCGGGCCGGCCGGGTGGGCCGCGCCATCACGCCATTCGACCGCTTCCTCCTCAATGCCCCAAATGCCGGCCGCGCGGGCCTTGAGGATATTGATGACTTGGTCGGTGGCTTCGTTGACCACGATGGCGGCGGCGAAGGTCACCCGGCTGCCGCCGGTAACGGCGCTGATGCCGACGTTGTTGGTATCGCCGATCTGGGCTTGCACCTTGCGGTAGTCGATGCCCAATTTCTCGGCCACGATATTGACCATCGAGGCGCGACTGCCGCCGATGTCAGGGTGACCGGTGATCACCAAGGCGGTGCCGTCTTCATTAATGTTCAACTGAGCGCTGGATTCGCCACCGGCGTTGCCCCAATAGCCAATCGCGATGCCACGCCCCTGATTCGGGCCAAGTTCGGCTTTGGCGTTGGGATGATTGCGGACCGAATCGATGCATTCCTGGATGCCGGCCTCGCCAATCTTGGCGCCGTAAATGGTCGGCTTGTCGGCGCCGAGGGCGTTGCGTAGACGCAATTCCCACGGATCGATGCCAAGCTTTTCGGCGATCTCGTCCAAGATCGCTTCGAACACGTAATTGCCTTGCGGCGCCCCCGGCGCGCGGTAGGCGGTGACGTTCGGACGGTTGGAGACGATGTCCAAGCCCTTCACGTCGGCATGCGGGATGTCGTAGCAAGAGAACGAGAAATGACAGGCGCGCCCGACCGGCGAGCCCGGATAGCAGCCGGCTTGGAAGTTGTACGCGCCTTCCACCGCCGTCAGTTTGCCGTCCTTGGTGACGCCGACCTTGAGATGGGCGGACATGCCGGCGGCCGGCCCGGTGCTCTGGAACACTTCCTCACGGCTGTTTTGCATTTTCACCGGACGTCCGCATTTTTTGGACAGCACCATCGCCACCGGTTCCAGGTAAATGATGGTCTTGCCGCCGAAACCGCCGCCAATCTCGGCCGGAATGGCTTTGATGTCGCCGGTCGCCATGCCGGTGATCGTGGCGGTCAGGCCACGGACCATGAACTGGCCCTGGCTGCTGCTCCAGATGGTCGACTGGGAATCCGGTTTGTAGCTGACGATGCAGGCCTGCGGCTCGATATAGCCTTGGTGCACGGCGGCGGATTTGAACGCGCGCTCGATCACTAGATCGGCTTCGGCGAAGCCTTGCTCCACGTCGCCGGTCTTGACCGTCATGATGTTGGAGACATTGGTTGGCCCGTCGACCCCGTCGGTCTTCAGCCAGTCATGCAAAATCGGCGCGTCGGGCGCCATCGCCGCGTCGACGTCGATGACATGCGGCAGGACTTCATAGTCAACCTCGATCAGCTCTAGCGCGGCCGCCGCGATGCTTTGCGAGATCGCTGCCACCGCCGCTACCGGGTGGCCGGCATAGAGGATTTTTTCCTGCGCCATGCAACCGCGCGAAATCCAGCGTATGTCATTCGGGCCCGTCGGCAGCGGCACGTCCAACGGTAGTAATGGTAGATCGTCGCCGGTCATCACCGCCAGCACACCCTTCAACGCCTCGGCCTTGGAGGTATCGATTTTTTTGATCAAGGCGTGCGCGTGCGGGCTACGCAGGACCTTGCCCCAAACCATGCCGGGCATCGCGAAATCGGCGGCGTATTGCGCCGAGCCGGTGACTTTATCGATGCCGTCGGGCCGCGGGGTGCGCTGGCCGACCCATTTGTTTTCGAGCGATATATCGTTCATCGTTGTCGTTCCTTGTCCACAAGGGTCACTGATGAGGCGCCAAAACCCGGTGGTTCGCGCACCCAAAAACCGTAGCTATTGAGGCGGCGCGGCCCGCGGGCGGGCTATGGCGATGACTTATTATCATAGCCGCCGTGCCCCGCGCGAGGCAAGGTGTCTGGACCTTTTGCCGCTGCCTATCGGCAAGGCGGCGCGTCGAGGCGGGCCGGCGATCAATAGATCGCCGGTTCTTCGACCGGGGCGCCGTAGTCGGTTTCCAAAAAGTCGAAATCACAGCCCTCGTCGGCTTGTTTGATATGGCGCGCGAACATCACGCCGTAACCGCGCTCATAGCGCGGCGTCGGGGCCTGCCAGGCGGCTTTGCGGGCGGCCAGTTCGCTATCGTCAACCAGCATGTCGAGGCTGCGCGCGGCGACGCTGACCCGCACCATGTCGCCGGTCTTGACCAGGGCCAGCGGCCCGCCAACGAAAGCTTCCGGCGCGGCGTGCAGGATGCAGGCGCCATAGCTGGTCCCGCTCATCCGCGCGTCGGATAGGCGAACCATGTCGCGCACCCCCTGTTTCAACAGTTTCTTGGGAATCGGTAACATGCCCCATTCGGGCATACCGGGACCGCCCTGGGGGCCGGCGTTGCGCAGCACCAAGACGGTGTCGGCGGTGACCTCCAAATCCTCCCGGTCGATCTCGGCCTTCATCTCGGCATAGCTGTCGAAGACCAGCGCCGGGCCGGTATGCTCGCGCAGATGAGGCGCGCAGGCGGCCGGTTTGATGACCGCCCCACCGGGCGCCAAATTGCCGCGCAGCACGGCCAGCGAGCCTTCGTGGTAAACCGGGTTGTCGAGCCCGCGGATGACGTCGCTGTCGAACACCTCGGCCTTGTCGAGCCCGTCACCGAGCTTGCCGCCGGTGACCGTGCGGGCGTCGAGATCGAGAAGGTCGGCCATGCCGGCCATCATCGCTCGCAGGCCGCCGGCGTAGAAGAAATCCTCCATCAGATAGGCGTCGCCGCTCGGCCGCACATTGGCCAGCACCGGCACTTGTTTGCTGACGGCGTCGAAATCATCAAGGCCGAGGTTGACGCCGGCGCGCCGGGCCATGGCGATCAAATGGATGATGGCGTTGGTCGAACAGCCCATCGCCATGGCCACTTTAAGGGCGTTATCGACCGCGCGCCGGTCGATGATCTCGGCCGGCGTCAGATCCTCCCAGACCATCTCGACGGCGCGCCGCCCGGTCGCCGAGGCGAGGCGGATATGGCCCGCGTCGGGCGCCGGGACCGAACTGCCGCCGGGCAGGATCAAACCCAGCGCCTCGGTGATGCCGGTCATGGTCGAGGCCGTGCCCATGGTCATGCAATGGCCATAGGAACGGGCGATGCCGGCCTCGACGCCGGTCCATTCCTCGGCCGTGATGGTGCCGGCGCGGCGTTCGTCCCAGTATTTCCAAGCGTCCGAGCCGCTGCCCAGATGTTCGCCCCGATAATTGCCGCGCAGCATCGGGCCGGCCGGCATGTAGATCAGCGGCAGGCCGGCGCTGATCGCGCCCATCACCAGGCCCGGNGTGGTCTTGTCGCAGCCGCCCATCAACACCACCCCGTCGACCGGGTGCGAGCGGATCAACTCCTCGGTCTCCATGGCCAACATATTGCGGTAGAGCATGGTCGTCGGCTTGACGAAAACCTCGGCCAGCGACAGCGCCGGCAACTCGATGGGAAAGCCGCCGGCTTGATAAACGCCGCGTTTCACATCCTCGACCCGGTGCTTGAAATGGGCATGGCAGGGGTTGATGTCTGACCAGGTGTTGATCACCGCGATGACCGGTTTGCCGTCCCATTCACGGCGGTCGTAGCCCATCTGCATGGCCCGCGAGCGGTGGCTCGACGCGCGCAGATCATCGGGCGCGAACCAACGGCTGCTGCGCAGGGTTTCGGGTGTCTTGACCATCGTGAAAATCCTCTCGTTGACGGGCGCTCGCCACGATGATGACATCTTCTTAAAAACGGGAAAAGCCCGCCCAATAAGGAGAGCGCCGATGACCGCCCTGCCGATTGTGATCGACTGCGATCCGGGGATCGACGATGCCCTGGCCCTGTTGCTGGCGATGGCCGAGGCGCCGCGTCTGGACATCGCCGCGATCACCACGGTCGCCGGCAATGTCGGCGCGGTNGCCACCGAGCGCAACGCCCGGCGCCTGCGTGATTTGGCTGGCCGGCCGGACATTCCGGTCTTCGGCGGCTGTCGGCGCCCTTTGCTGAANCCNTTCGAGGACGCCGCCCATGTCCATGGTGAAAGCGGTATGGACGGCTCGGGTTTGCCGCCGCCGGAGGGGCACGCGGCGGCGACGCACGCGGTCACCGCCTTGCTCGATTTAGTGGCCGCGCGGCGCGGGGNGTTGACCCTGTGCGCGCTTGGCCCGCTGACCAATGTGGCGANGGCGATNGTNNANCGNCCCGANATNATGGCCNCNGTGAGGCAAATCGTGCTGATGGGCGGGGCCGCCGGCGCCGGCAATGTGACGCCGCACGCCGAGTTTAATTTTTACTGCGACCCCCATGCCGCGCGGATTGTCNTCGAAAGCGGGATCCCGATNGTGATGCATGGCTTGGATGTCACCCACCGGGCGCGCGTCGATGCCGCCTGGCTCGACGGGGTGGCCGCCGGCGACACCGCCGTCACGCGCGCGGTGGCCGGCATGATGGGCCATTATGGCGGTGGCGTGGCCGGCAACCCGCAAGGCCGGCCGGTCCATGACGCCCTGGTCATCGCCTATNTGACCCACCCCGAATGGTTCACCGGCGAAACCTGCCAGGTCGTCATCGAGACCGCCGACACGCCCGAGATCGGACGCAGCCAAGTGNNCCGAGGCGCCCGGCCGGACGCCGCCAACGCGAAGGTCATGTTCGAAATCGACGCCGCCGCCTTCCGCGCCTATCTGGCCGACCGATTGCGCGCCCTCTAGGGCTGAAAGTTGGGCCTATACCTGGGGCTCGCCCGGCGCCATCACATAGCCTTCCATGCCGCTGTCGATGCTTAGCGCCTGGCCGGTCACACTGCGCCCGCCGTCACCACATAGGAAGACGATCATGGCGGCGATGTCGTCCGGGTCGACAAAGCGGCGCAGCGATGTGATCGCCGCCAGTTCGTCGCGCACGGCATTGTCCGAACGGCCCTCGGCGGCGGCTTTGGCCTGGATCACGCGCTGGATACGCGCGCCCTCGACCGGGCCCGGTTGGATGCAGTTGCAGCGGATTTGATCCGGCCCAAGCTCGAGGGCGAGGGTGCGGGTGAAACCGACAATCGCCCATTTGGCGCTGGCATAGGGGCTGCGCANGGGAAAACCGAATTTGCCGGCGGCCGAGGACATGTTGACGATGGCACCGCCACCGGCGGCGCGTAAATATGGNACCGCTTCCTGNACGCACAAAAAGGCGCTGGTCAAGTTGACCGCCAGACAGGTGTTCCATTCGGCCAGGGTGACCTCCTCAACCGGAGCNGTTGGACCGGCGCTGCCGACATTGTTGATCAAAATGTCGAGNCCGCCCAAATGCTCGANGGCGCGGCCGAAAAAGGTCTTGATGGCNGCCGGGTCGCCCATGTCNGTGACCTCGCCGGCGAGGCCCGGAATCGCNGTGCGCGCCTCGGCGATGGCATCGGCGTCGATGTCGTTGATGTAGACGGCGGCGCCGGCGGCGGCCAGTTGGGTGGCGGTTTGGCGGCCGATACCGCCAGCGGCGCCGGTCACAATGGCGCGCTTTCCGGCCAGCGAATAGGTCATGGCGATCCTCATAAAAAGATGGGACCGGCACTATAGGGCAGGCAAGGGTGTCGCTTAAAGCGCCCTGTCGGGGGTGTCAGTCCAGGCCGTAGCGTTGACGCGCGCGCTCGGCCTCGTCATCGGCGCCGTCATTGCCATAATAAAGGCCGGCGACAATGAAGCCAAAGGCGAGAGCCAATGCGGTCATGGCCGCGATGACACCCCAGGCCGGGCCGATCCGGCTCCAAATATCGACGATGCCGTACCAAAAGGCGGCGAAGGAGGCGACCGCCGCCAGCAACATGAAGCCGACGCGCACGCAGATACCGCCGATGCGCCGTGACGAGATTTGTTCGCGAAAGGCGACACTGGCCTCCGCCTCGCGGATCGCTTGGCAAATCTCGGTATGGGCCAATTTCAGCCAGTCCCCGTAGTTGAGACCGGTGCTGCCGTCGCCGCGACCAGGATTGAGGATGGCGTCCTGGAGTTGGGCGACAATTTCCTTGGCGCGGGCGTCGGGGTCGCGGCGTTTTAGGCTGGGATAGGGCGATGGCGCGCGCGCTCCCGGTTCGGCGACCATCTTTTCAAGACTGTCCACATCATCGACGCGCATGCTTCCCATTCCTATCTCGCTCACGCCCGGCCATTGGCCTCTTGATTGTTGATATAGCGGGTTAAACCGTGGCGCGCCAGCGGTCCGAGAGGGGCTAATTCGAGCGCCAGGTCACCGGTTTGGGCGTCACGCCAAACAACCCGGGCGGCGCTAGCGA
>NZLB01000113.1 GCA_002694075.1 Nisaea sp. | reverse complement strand
CGTCCTCCACTGCAGCCCAAGCTGGGGTTGCCGTGAGCACGGCGGCGGCAACGCCAATCCCCGCCGCCGCTGAGACCGTCTTAAGACCACTCATGTTTGCCTCCAAATCCAGGTCAGACACGTTGACGCCGTCAATCGACAGCGCTTTCGGGCGTTTCTTTTTCAAGGGGCGTGCCAGAATCGGTGAAATATTTTTATCAATAAAATCAATGGATTATTTCGAGGCCGGCAAATCTTGAGAATAATTGACCAATTTTTATGCCTAAAAATTAACCTTCCGTGGAAATCTGCCCTTTTTTTAGGCTTTCCCCTGCGACCCTTCGTCCTTTGCGCCGTCGCGCCGCCGGCTTATGTATGAGGTTGCGGAGTGCAGAGGAATTTCCCATGGCCCAATTAAAAGGCGAAGTGGCGATTGTCGGCGGTGGCCTCTCGGGCATGGCCATGGCGGTGGCCTTGGACAGTATCGGCGTGTCGACCTTACTGATTGATCGCAGCGCGGCCGCGCTCGACCCGGCGGCCATCGACGACGCCCGCACCACGGCCATCTCCTTTACCTCGCGGCGCATGTTGGAAGCGCTCGACCTGTGGCCAGCGGAGGCGGCCGCACCTATCCTCGACATTCGTGTGACCGACGGGCCGTCGCGGCTATTTTTGCATTTCGACCATCGCGCCGCCGGCGACCAGCCGATGGGCCATTTGATCGAAAATCGCTTTTTACGCCAGCGATTTCTCGACCGACTGCACGCCGCCCGGCACGTTCAAGTCGTGAGCGGCCACGCGATTGAGGCCTTGAGGCGCGATGACGACGGCGTCACCTTCACCCTGAACGATGGCGCCCACGGCCAGGCCCGCTTGATCATTGGCGCCGACGGCGCCCGCTCGTGGCTGCGCAAAACGGCCGGCATTCGCACCAGCGGCTGGTCCTATCGGCAAACGGCCATGGTCTGCACCGTCCGCCACCCCTTGCCGCACCACCATGTCGCCCATGAGCGCTTTCTGCCCGGCGGGCCGTTCGCGGTATTGCCGTTGACCGGCGAGCGGTCATCGATTGTGTGGTCCGAGCGAGATGATTTGGCGTCGGTCATGATGCGCCTGGACGACCGCGNTTTCGCGGCCGAGATGAACCGCCGTTTTGGCCACAGCCTGGGGGCGTTCGANATGGACGGGCCGCGCGCCAGCTATCCGTTGTCGCTGACCTTCGCCCATGACATCACCGCCACCCGTTTGGCCCTGGTCGGCGATGCCGCCCACAGCATGCACCCGATCGCCGGCCANGCNTTCAACCTCGGGCTGCGCGACATTGCCGCTTTGGCCGAGATTATCGCCGACGCGGCGCGGCGCGGCTTGGACCTCGGCACGGCCNGCGATTTGGCCCGCTATCGCCGGCTGCGGCGCGCCGATATCGCCGCCCTGCTGGCCGCCACAGACGGCCTGACCTGGCTATTCTCCAACGATATCCCGCCGGTGCGCCTGGCNCGCGATCTCGGNCTNGGCCTGGTCAATCGGATGCCGCGCTTGAAAACCATGTTCATGCGCCNGGCCATGGGCACCGGTCAGTCCGGTCCGCGCCTGTTGCGCGGCCAGCCGCTGTNAAGGTTCACGGATCGCGGCTGAGGCCGGCGNCGTCCANTTTCTCGAGATAAGTCGTCCACAGCGCCGCGCCCTCCCGGCCAAGACGGTGGAGATAAGCCCAAGAATAAATACCGGTATCGTGAAGATCGTCGAATTGCAGCCGCACCGCGTAATTGCCCACCGGTTCGGCGCCAATGATCGCCACCATCCGGCGGCCGGCGANCAATTGCTTNGGNCCGCCATGGCCTTGCACCTCGGCCGAGGGGCTTTCCACCCGCAGCAACTCGGCGGTCAATTCGAAGGTTTCGCCGTTGTCGAAAGTGATATGNAGNGATCGTCGCNCGCTGTCGATCCGCAGGGCCGTCGGCCAGGGTNTCTCGNGTTCCGTCATCGNNCGGNTCAGCGCGCCTCGCCCGCGNCGTCGANGGCNGCCCGNCCATNGGCCAGCGGATCGTCATCNAGGTGGCGCGCCTCGTCGATCAACATAATCGGCACCCCGTCGCGCACCGGATAGGCGAGCCNGGCCTGNCGGCTAATCAATTCGGCGGCCGCCCGATCATAGACCAGCGGCCCCTTGGTCATTGGGCAAACCAGGATTTCCAGCAATTTNGGGTCGACGCCACGCGCGTCGGCGGTGTCGGTGGCGGTGGCCGCAGGGTCGGCGGCGTCAGTGCCGGGCATGGCTGGGATCCCCCTTCTCGGCGGCGCTNAGCTCCATCAAGGTCATCACCGTCTCGGCCCGTTCGGCGACTGTGGCGCATTCCAAAAGCGCCTGTTTCTCGCTCGCTTCGAACGGAAAAATCATCGCCAGCGTGGTCACCANACGCTCNGTCGAGGCGTCGGCGACGGCGGCCCAATCGGCTTCGATATTGTTGGCGCTGAGATAGGTTTTCAGCGCGGCGGTCANACGGTCGCGGTCGATCTCCACCGGCGAGTCGNTGAAATCGCCATCGAACTCCTGCCACNGCGGGCGCACCATGCGGTANCCGCGGATGGTCTCCAACTCGGCGGCGACGCGGAAGCGGCAGACACCGGAGAGGGTGATTAAAATGCGCCCATCCTCGGTTTCGGAATAGCTGGTGATGCGGCCGGCGCAGCCCACGTCGTATAAGGCCGGCGCGGCCCCGCCGTCGGCGTCGTGGTGGGGCTGGATCATGCCAATCAAACGGTCGGCGCGCATGGCGTCGGTCACCATGTTGAGGTAGCGCGGCTCAAAAATATTGAGCGGCAGTTTGGCCCGCGGCAGCAGCAACACNCCGGTCAAAGGAAACACCGGCAAGGTGAGCGGCAGATCCTCGAACCTGGTCTCTAAACGGGGAGATTGCATCGCGGCCGCGCTCGCTTTTTTAAGAAAACAGGATGGCCGATAGCCGCCGGCGGGCGTCCATCGTCAACGGGTCGGCGTGGCCAATCGCCTCGAAGAACTTGAGCAATTGTTTGCGTGCCGCCTCATCGTCCCAGGTGCGGTTCAAGCGTACACTTTCCAGCATCGCGTCGAGCGCGCCCTCGCGGTCACCGCCACCGAACAAGGCCATGGCCAAAGCGTATTGAGCGGCCGGGTCGGTGGGGTTGGCGGCGACGGCGGCGCGGGCCTCGGCGACATCGCCACTCTCGGCGGTTTGCGACAGCAGCTCAAGCGCCGTGCGCAGACCTTTGATTTCGGTCTTGTCCTTCAACCCCTCGGGGATGTCGGCGAGCAGGTCGCGGGCTTGTTCCTCATGGCCGAGGGCGATCAGCACATGGCCTAGGCCGGCCAGCGCCTCGACATTCTCGGCGTCATGCTGCAGCACTTGGCTGTAAAGGCCGGCGGCGCCTTCCTGATCGCCTTGCTCGATCATCGCCTTGGCGGTGTCGAGCGCTTCTTGCAGCGGCGACTCGCCGGCGCTGCCGCCGGTCAAGCGGCTGACGAATTGGCGAATTTGGCTTTCCGGCAGGGCGCCGGCGAAACCATCGACCGGCTGGCCGTTGCGAAACCCGAACACCGCCGGGATCGACTGCACGCGCAATTGGGCGGCCAACTCCTGGTTCTCGTCGACATTGATTTTGACCAAACGCACCGCGCCGGCGGCGTCGTTAACGACTTTCTCCAGGGCCGGACCCAATTGCTTGCAGGGACCACACCACGGCGCCCAAAAGTCGACGATCACCGGCACCTCGCGCGAGGCTTGAATGACGTCGTCCATAAAGCCGGCGGTCGAGCCATCCTTGATGACTCCCTCGGGCGCGGCGGCGGCGTTGATGATCGGCTCCATAGCTGGCCTGTCCTTCAGATGGGTCGCCTAATTGAGGTGGCGTGAATTGGTTACGAAACAAGTCCCGGACCCCGGTCATACCGTGGCCCAACGTCGCACCGCGGGCGGCGCGCCTATGAGCCAAGATAAAAGGAGCGCGCGCGCCGCGCAATCGCCGAGGTATCGGCGCGGCGCCAAGCCGGCGGGCATTTTTCCCGCAACCAAAAGCTTGCATTGGCCGCACTTCAAGGTATTATCCGCGCTCGCTAATTTGTCGCGCGCGCGCGACACGGCGCGGGCGTAGCTCAGGGGTAGAGCGCAACCTTGCCAAGGTTGAAGTCGTGAGTTCGAATCTCATCGCCCGCTCCAACTTCCCAATTCTGACATTGAGATAGCCTT
>NZLB01000112.1 GCA_002694075.1 Nisaea sp. | reverse complement strand
GGCATCGGTCGACCGTCGACCTACGCCAGCATTATCCAGGTTCTGCAGGACCGCGATTATGTGACTCTGGACAATCGGCGTTTCGTGCCTGGCGACCGTGGCCGCATCGTGACCGCCTTTTTGGTCAATTTTTTCACGCGATATGTGGAGTATACCTTCACCGCCGATCTAGAGGGCCAACTGGACGATATTTCGGCTGGCAAGTTGAATTGGCAGGCGGTGCTACGGGATTTCTGGGAAGCCTTTTCCGCCGCCATCGATGGCACCAAAGATCTCACCGTTCGCCAGGTTCTCGACGCTTTGGACAAAGACCTTGGCGAGCATTTCTTCCCGCTCGACGCAGCCGGCCAACCGACTCGCGCCTGCCCGCAATGTGGGGACGGCCGCCTGGGCCTGAAACTCGGTAAATTCGGCGCCTTCATCGGCTGCGCCAATTATCCCGACTGCCGTTATACCCGCCAATTGACGGTCAATAACGGCGATGACGGCACGGTCGGTGACGACAGCGGCGTGCGCTTGTTAGGCAAAGATCCGGAAACCGGCCTGGACGTCACCTTGCGGCGCGGTCCTTTCGGCGATTATGTGCAATTGGGCGAAGCCACCGGCGAGGGTAAGAAAAAGACCAAACCCAAACGCGCCTCACTGGCCAAGGGCATGGTGCCGGCCGAGGTCACCTTGGAAACCGCCCTGGGGCTGCTCAGTCTGCCGCGCGAGGTCGGCCCCCATCCCGATAGCGGCGAGCCGATCACCGCTGGGATCGGCCGCTTCGGCGCCTATGTGAAACACCAAAGCACCTATAAATCGCTGACCGACGGCGATGACGTGTTGACCATCGGCCTCAACCGGGCGGTCGACCTGATCGCCCAGGCGCCGCAACGGACCCCCGCCAAGGCGCTGGGCGACCATCCTGACGACGGCGTGCCGGTGACCATTCACAGTGGGCGCTATGGGCCCTATGTGCAGCACCACAAGGTCCGCGCGACGCTGCCCAAAGGTGTCGCCGAAGACAGCGTCACCCTGGCCCAGGCGGTCGAGTTGATCGCCGCCAAGGCCGCCAAGGCGGGAACCGGCAAAGCGCCGACCAAGGGCGCCAAGGCGAAAACCACCAAGGCCAGAACCGGCAAGGCCAAAACTACCGNGNCCAAAACAACNGGGNCGAAAACCGCCAANTCCAAGACGACCAAGGCNAAATCATCCGGCGCCAAGACCAAGTCNCGCGGCGCCAAATCCGCGACCGCCTAGTGGCGCGGCCACCCGCTTCCCCACGCGCCCTGCCGACGGCGGCGGAGATCCTCGCCTTTGTGCGCGACAGTCANGNCCCGGTCGGGCGCCGCGAGATCGCCCGCGCCTTCGATATTCGCGGNGACGGTCGCATCGCCNTGAAACACATGCTGCGCGACATGGCCGCGCGTGGCGACTTGGACCTGGGCCCCCGGCGTAAACTGTCCGAACCCGGCCAATTGCCGGAGGTNCTGCCCCTNGAGGTNACCGGCNTCGACGATGACGGTATCGCGCTGGCGGCGCCGCTCGGTTGGTCGGCAGAAACCGCCCCGCCGACCATCCAGCTGACCTCGCAAAACAACCGGGTTNCGGCGGTCGGTGTCGGCGATCGGGTGTTGGCGCGCCTGACNCGGCTTAACGCCACCGCTTACGAGGGNCATGTCATGCGCCGGCTGGANCGCTCACCCCANCNGGTGATCGGGGTCCTGCGCCTGGCCGACCACGGTGCCCGCCTNCAGCCGACGGATCGGCGCGCCCGGGCCGAATATGAAATTGATAAAAACGACTTGAACGGCGCCAAGNATAGCGAATTGGTGATCGCCGACGTGCTACCGGGTACACGCTTCGGTCTTAAAAAAGCGCGCGTCATCGAACGCNTCGCCAACCTTAACGACCCGCGCGCNATTTCCTTGCTGTCGCTGCGCGAAAACGACATCCCNGACCGGTTTCCGGATGAGGTGTTGGCCGCCGCCGACGCGGCACGCCCAGTGACCCTTGGCCAACGCAGTGATCTGCGCGACCTGCCTCTGGTCACCATTGACGGTGCCGACGCCCGTGATTTCGACGACGCNGTATGGGCCGCCGCGGATCCCGATCCCGANAATCCCGGCGGCTGGCTGATCGTCGTCGCCATCGCCGATGTCGCCCATTATGTGCGCTCGGACAGNCCGCTCGACCGCGAGGCGCGCAAACGCGGCAACTCGGTCTATTTCCCAGACCGCGTGGTGCCAATGCTGCCGGANGCGCTATCGAACGGTCTCTGTTCGCTGCGGCCGCGCGAANNACGCGCCTGCCTGGCGGTCGAAATGGTGATCGACGCCACCGGNGCNAAACGCCNCCATCGCTTCCTGCGTGGCTTNATGCGGTCGGCCGCGCGTCTAACCTATGAAGAAGCGCAGGTGGCCTTTGACGACGGCGGCAGCATGGCCGGCGACGCGGCGCTCGCGCCGGCCCTGCTGGGCGCGTATCGCGCTCTGCGGGCGGCACGCGAGCNGCGNGGCGCGCTGGAGATCGAGATGCCGGAACGCCAAGTGGTGATCGGTGAGACCGGCGATATCGAGGCGATCGGCGTGCGCGCCCGTTATGATAGCCATCGCCTGATCGAGGAATTCATGGTCCTCGCCAACGTCGCCGCCGCCGAGACTTTGGAGAAGCGCCGGCAGCCCTGCATGTACCGTGTGCATGACCAACCCGACCCCGACAAATTGGATGACCTACGCGATTTTCTCGATGGCCTGGAATTGCGCCTGGCGCGCGGGCAGGTCATCAAACCGGGTCTGTTCAACACGATCCTGGCCAAGGCCGCCGACACACCCCATGCGCCGATGGTCAATGAATTGGTTCTTCGCAGCCAGGCGCAAGCGGTTTACAGCNNTNATAACATTGGTCATTTCGGTCTTGGCTTGATGAAATACGCGCATTTCACCTCGCCCATTCGNCGCTANGCNGACCTCTTGGTCCACCGGGCGCTGATCGCCGGCCTGGGTCTTGGCGAGGGCGGTCATGGCAATGTCGANCTNGCCGATTTCGCCGCCTGCGGCGCGCATATCTCGATGACCGAACGGCGCGCGGCGGCGGCCGAACGCAGCGCCAATGACCGCTTTATCGCGCGCTTTCTGGCCGACCGGGTGGGGGCGGCCGTGAGCGGGCGTGTCACCGCGGTAACCCGCTTTGGTCTATTCGTCACCTTGGACGACACCGGCGCCGACGGCTTAATCCCGATCGGTAGCCTGCCCGACGATTACTATGATCATGACGAGGCCCGCCACGAATTGGTCGGTCGGACGCTGGGCTGGTGTTATCGCCTGGGCGCCCGCGTCGANGCCGAATTGCACGCCGTTGACCCGGCCCTCGGGCGCTTGACCCTGCGCTTGATCAGCGGCGGCGTGCGCGGGGACCGCCGGCCCAAACGCGCCGCCAGCGGACAGTTCAGAGGCGGCCCCAAAGGCGGGCGCGGCGGCGGAAAGGGTAAAACGCGCGGAAAGTCGCGGCGCCGTTGAACCCAAGGCGGATATGGCCCAGGTTAAGGAAAAGCAAAAAAAGGATGACCGGCATGCCGATAGACAAGCGTTCACCCAATGGGTCGCCGCTCGCCCCCACCACCAGTGACACCGTCCGCGCCATGCTGCGCGGCCTGCGGGCGCGTTGCCCCAATTGCGGCGAAGCCCGCCTGTTTCGCGGCTATGTCACGCTGCGGGACGATTGCCCACACTGCGGCACCCATCTGGCGGCCCACCGGGCCGACGACGCGCCAGCCTATTTCACAATTCTGGTGGTTGGCCATGTNATCATCCCGCTATTGGTTTTGGTGGAACGGCAATACAGCCCGGAAACCTGGGTCCACATGGTTCTGTGGCTGCCGGCGACCTTGGCCATGACGNTGGCGTTGTTGCGACCGATCAAAGGCGCTTTGGTGGCCTTGCAATGGTCAATCGGTTTGCGCCATGACGCCCACGGTTACCAAGACGGGGTGGATAAATAACGCCATGACCGGCCTTCACGTCCTTGGCGCNNGCCTCACNGATCTGATNACGCTGCTGGCTGTCGCGACGTTTTTGACGACGTGTTCGGCCGACCGNGGGCTGGTCAAACACACCGGCTTCAACGCCGGAGCCGCCCAGGATGTCCTCGCCGCCGCCTTTGCCGGGGTGATCAAATACCATGTCGACCCGCACACCCCGCGCACCCTCGCCCTCAGCGCCCTAGATGGACTGCAGACACTGGATGACGCGGTGCGCGTGGCGGACGAAGGAAAAAACCTTTGGCTGACCCGCGGCGACCACCCGGGCGTNACGGTTCNCCTGCCGCGCCGCGGCGATAGCGACGATTGGGCCGACGTGGTGGTGGCGGCGGTCGAGCAATTGCGGCCCCTGTCGCCGGTTTTGGCGGAAAAGAGCACCGACGATTTCCTCAACGCCTTGTTGCCGCGGAGTTTNAGCCAGCTTGACCAATACTCNCGCTACGCCGANCCGGAAATCGCCCGCGACCGGCGCGCCGNCCGTCACGGCTTCACCGGCATCGGGGTNACCATCACCCGTGACGACGGGCGCNTCAAAATCAACCAGGTTTATGACCGCTCACCGGCGGCCAAAGCCGGTTTAATGGCCGGCGATATCATTGTCGCGGTCGATGGCGTGNNGATCGAGGACGGCGACCTGCGCGCCGTCGCTCGGCGCGTGCGCGGCGTCTCCGGCACTTTGGTGCGGCTTACCTTGCGACGACGCGACGAGACTTTGGACATCGCCATCCGCCGGGCGCCGGTGGTCCCGCAGACCAT
>NZLB01000111.1 GCA_002694075.1 Nisaea sp. | reverse complement strand
TTTACAATAGATCCGCGTCGACCGCCCGTCGTCTCGCAACCACGCCGCGCACATATTTTCCGGCCCCCGCACGTCGCTAAAATCAGACCGGCAATAAACACTGTAAATGATTTCTCGTAGGGCGTTACCGCCCTTGCTCGCCGTCCCAGCCGCTGCGTTACGACAATCTTCGCATGCACAGAGAAAAGACATTTACGGTGTCGGATCGTATTAAAATCAGTCCGCAGGCGCCACANGCGCATGAAANTTCCGCTTTCGAGGCCATCGCTCCCCCNATCGANTGGCATCGCCATNTGGTGGGGACGAGNCTAGCTATTTTATTCTTTAGAGTGGATGAAATATTCGAACGATTTGCCCNGCGCCTANCCCNGCGAGTCATCCCCGCCGCCGGCGCCCCGCGCCCGCGACTCGGCCGTCGCCGGCGCCAGGGTGCGGTCGGCAAACAGGCTCAAGCGCTGCAGCCCCGCCGGGGCGACGAAGGCACGGTCGCAAAGCTTGACCGCCGCCCGCAACCGGCCGCCCGGCCGCAGCACCACCGGCCGNGCGGCGCCGATCATCAAGGCCGACATGGCGCCGTCATAAGCCAGGCCGGCGCCATCGGTAACCGCGGTCACACCGGCCCAAGTCACGGTTAAAACCNCCTGCCCGCGGGCCACATCGGCGATAAAAGGCATTAACAACAGTGGCGCCACCACCGGCCCCAAGCCCGGCGGCGCCACCATCACCGCCGCGCGGCGGTCGGCCAAGGCGGCGCCGGTGGCCAGCGGGCATAGCCGGCCACCGGCCGCCGTCCACACCGGGTCTTCCAGGCGCGGCACCCAATCGCCCACCGTCCGGCCATCGCGAGCGGTCAGCAAATCAGCCAGGGCGGTCACGCCATCCAGGCCTTGNCGATGCAGCCATTGAACCGCGGTGGCGGCATCCTCGGCGGTGCCCCAGGCGTCNCCGACACCGCGCGTCGCCGCCCGCGCGAGGGCCATCACCTCACTGAAAGAATGTTCGATGAGGGCGCCGTGGCTCACAGGGCGCCGTCGGCGTAAACCCAGCGATCNGCGGTGGCGGAACATAAATCGGCGGGGTACGGCGCGCCAGCGAACATGCAAATCCGCACCCAGCGGTCGGACCGTGGGTCAAAGCGCGTGGCGCCGAAAAACGACAGCTTGGCGCGTAACATGTCGATCGCGACGAAATCCTTGGCGATGGTGTTGTCGCGAATTTCGCTATAGGGCGCGGCGTTTTGAATGCGCCGGACGCTATGGCGGTGCGCGGGGTGGCTTAACAGAAAATCGGCCACCGGCGCGTCGTCCGGCCAGTCCGCCAAAGCGCGGTCGGCGGCGGCCACGTCGCGGCCGGGCGCGAGCGGCTGTTCATAGGCGGCGATGGGCTCTTCGTAGCGTTCACCGAGGCGCGGCTCACGCTTTTCCGCCGACACATACCAGGCCCGCGCCGCCGCCGCCGGCGCCGTCCAATCGACCGCCAGCGCCCAATCATAAGCCGCCGCCAAGCGCCGGCGAAGGGTGCCCACGGTCATGGCNCCGTCAATGCGCGGCGGTGGGTCCCGGTCGGCCATGGTCGCCGCCAAATCATCGACCAGGNCGCCATAGGGTTCNAGCATCAACGANGCGACNAATTCCTGGCCTTCTTCNCTCAGCGNGTTGGCGGCCCAGTCCATCAACCGATCCCANGGCATGTCAGCGATCANATCGGCGGTTTGNAAATGCGCGTCTAGCCGCGCCAGGTCGGCGCCCAGCGCCGCTNGCTTNGCACCCTGGATCGGGTGCGCGGCGGGCCAATGCGGCTGAGCCGCGCCGATCGCCGCCACCAGACCGCGAAACAAGTCGGCCTCTTCGGCCCGAGCGGTGGGCCGTGCGCGCACCCGGGCGATGGCCGTCTCGCGGGCGTCGATCCAATTGTTCAACAAGCGCGGATGGTTGATCAGGAAAGGCGCCATGCCAAGGCCGGTCGAATTGCCGATACCGATGCGCGTGGCCAAGGCGGGGTCCAGTTCGGCGGCCGCCGCGCCGCCCTCGGCGCGGGCGAGGTGGTTGACCAAATCGCGGACGAAGACNCGGATCAAATAGACCGTTAGCATTTCGGCTTGGAACGGCGTGGACATTTCCGGTCGGTCGGCGATCATTTGATAATCGGCGGCCCCGAATTTTCCGGACCCGTAAACCGCCGTGGTGCGCATCAGGTAACCGACCTCCGCCAAGGACGCCAAATCGGGTTGCCGGCCGGCGGCCAAGGCATCGACNNCCTGCCGCCACAAGCGCGCCGATTTATTGGCCCGCGCCAAACACAGCTCACCGGCGCCGACGCGGCCGGCCTCTTGATAGGGCACTTGGCCAGCGAGACGGTCTAAATCGGCCGCCGAGGGGACGCCGTCGACAAGGGTGAAGGTGGCGTCCCACGCCTCGGCGATGACTCGGTCGGATCGCTGCGCATCGGGCAGGTCGTGGCCAAAGGCGACCAGGGAATAGGTGCGCGTGGGCGTGGTCGCGGTATACACCGCGCGGCCAACGCCGGCGGCGTCGAAGCGGAAGTGCGGACGCGCGAAACGCCAACCTTCGGCGGCCATACGGCGTGTCAAAACGCGCATGAAACTGAGCCGCGATTGATGCAAGGCGCCAAGACGGGCCAGGCGCATGACGGTGCGCGGCGACCGGCGGGGAATGGCGGCGGCGGCGGCGCGGGCAGTAGCGGGGGTTTTCATGTCGCCTCGCCGGGGCCGAAGCTGGTTTCAAAAAACCGGTACCAATTACCGCCCATGAACTTGGCGATGTTTTCCGCGCCAAAACCGATGGCGCTCAGGCCCCGCTCGATATTGCCGAAATCACGGTTGTCGCGAAACCAAGGCGGCTGCGGCGGAAAACCGGGATTGCCGGCCGAGCCCTCGCCATAATCAATTTCCTTGGTCCAGCGGCCGACGCGCATCCATTCGACAACGCTGTCCGGCTGGTCCTGGCACAGGTCAGAGCCGATGCCGATATGGTCGACGCCATATTTGTCGGCCGTCTCGGCGACCATGGCGCAAAAACTTTCCAAGGTGCAGTCGCTTTTGTCCCGCAAATGGTGAGGGTAAAGCGAGAAGCCGATCATGCCGCCCTTCTCGGTGACCGCGCGGATCACATCGTCGCGCTTATTGCGCAGGGCCGGCGCCCAAGCATGGGGATTGGCATGGGTGATGGCGATTGGCCGCTCGGAAATCTCAGCCGCCTCGATGGTCGAGCGGTCGGCCGAATGGCTCATATCGACGACCAGGCCAACCCGATTCATTTCCTTGATGACTTGCCGCCCCATGCGGGTCACGCCGCTATCCTCGGCCTCGTAACAGCCGGCGGCGAGCAGCGACTGGTTGTTGTAGGTCAGCTGCATGAAGCGGGCGCCCAGGGTGTGCAGGATTTCCACCAAACCGATGTCGTCTTCCATCGGCGACGGATTTTGAAAGCCAAAGAAAACGGCTGTCCGACCGCTTGCCCGAGCGCGGTCGATATCGCTGGCCGTCAACCCCTTCATGATGAGGTCGGGAAAACGCTCAAACCAAGTATTCCAACGCTCAAAATTCAAGACGGTTTCGCGAAAACCCTCATGATAGGCGATGGTCACATGCACCGCGTTGAGCCCGCCCGCGCGCATTTCTCGGAATATTTTTTCCGACCAATTCGCGTATTGCAGGGCGTCAACGCGCATCATCGCCAGGTCCCACGGTCACTCAAAGGTGCGGGTGTCATCGATCACCTTACCGTCGTTGGGCAGCGTTCCCGGCCCCGTGAAACGGACCTCGCCGCGCAGCTTGGTGACATTCTGAATTGTCTCCCGGAGGGCCGCGGCGAGCGCCTCGCCGCCAGTGCCGTCAGCGACCTCACAGGTCAGCACCATGCTGTCGCGACCGTCGGCGTTGTCGACCGTCAAACGCCCCTTGATGATCTCGCCATGGCACTTGAGCACGTCATTGATCTGGCCCGGATGCACAAACATGCCGCGCACCTTGGTGGTCTGATCGGCGCGCCCCATCCACCCTTTGATACGGGTA
>NZLB01000110.1 GCA_002694075.1 Nisaea sp. | reverse complement strand
CGCCGAATGGGAATTGGCGGCGACCGTCGCCAATGAGAAATCGGACACCACATGGCCATAGGTCAGCGCCGCGAAAGCGACCGTCAGCCCGGCGAATTGGGCAATCGCGGTGGCGCCGGCGCCAGCCATCCACACCCCGTCGTCGCGCGCCGCCCCAACCAGGCCGAGCCCGCTTTGCGCGACCGCCAGGAAGAGCGCCAGGATCATCGCGAAATGGCCAAGTTCGGCGATCATTGCGCGGCCCCCTTGGCGGGCGCGCCGCCCTGCCATTGGCCGGCCCGTTTGAGCGCGTCGGCGACCTCCGGCGGCATGTAGTTTTCATCATGCTTGGCCAACACCTCGCGGGCCTGGAAAACGCCGCCGACCAAGGTGCCTTCGGCGACCACGCCTTGACCCTCGCGGAACAGGTCGGGCAAAATCCCGTCATAGGTCACCCGCACACTGGCCGCGCCATCGGTCACCCGAAAGCTAACCCCGACCCCATCGGTCGCCCGCGCGACGCTGCCGGTCTCGACCAAGCCGCCAAGACGCAGACGTTGGCCCGGCGCCACTTCTTTGGCCTGCAGATCGGAGGGGCTGAAGAAAAACACCAAATTCTCCTCAAACGCCGAGAGCACCAGCGCGCTCGCCAAGCCGAGCAGGGCCAACCCGCCGAGGGCCAGATACAACCGTTTCTGCTTGGCTTTCACGGCCGCGCCTCACCCGTGTTCCGAGGGGCGCTATTGGGGGCTGTATCGGGGGCGGGTCGGCGGCGGCCGAGGCCGGCCGCCTCAAGGGCCGCCAATTCATCCCGGTGGCGGCGCAAATCGCGCCACGCGGCCAACCAAAACCCAACCATTACCAGCGCCACCACGCCATAGGCTGGCCAGACAAAGGCGCTATAACCGCCCATCTCCCAAAATCCCGCCATCGGCCTAGCCCCCCACCGCCGCCAGGCGCAGAGCGCGTACGCGGCGGGCCAACAGGCGGGCGCGCATACGCAGGATCACCACCGCCAGGAAATAGGCTTTCATGCCACCGGCCATCAAAAACAGCGGCAACAACATCGATGGATCGATCGCCGGCCCGTCGATTTTCAACACGCTGGCCGGTTGATGCAGGGTGTTCCACCAGTCGACCGAGAATTTGATGATCGGCACATTGATCACCCCGACCAGGGCCAAAAGGGCGGCGGCGCGGGCGCCGCGCTCACGGTTGTCGAAGGCATTGGCCAAGGCGATATAGCCGAGATAAAGCAAAAACAGGATCAGCATCGAGGTCAGACGCGCGTCCCACACCCACCAGGTGCCCCACATCGGCTTGCCCCACAGCGACCCGGTAATCAGCGCCGCCGCGGTGAAGCCGGCGCCAAGCGGCGCCGCCGCCTGGGCGAAGACATCGGCCAAAGGATGACGCCAAATCAAGAACGCGCCGCCGGCGCCGGCCAGAGCGACATAGACGAACAAGGCCATCCACGCCGCCGGCACATGCACATACATGATGCGCACCGTCTCGCCCTGCTGGTAATCGGGCGGCGAGGCCAGCAACCCAAAATACAGGCCGGCCACCAACAGGCCCGTCGCCGCCACCGTCAACCACGGCGACAGGATATTGGCGAGGGCCATGAAACGGGCCGGATTGGCGAAACGATGAAACATCCACTCACTCTTATTAGGTCACGGCCTGACGGAGCGCCGCCGCCGCCGCCCACGGCGCCAGCGCCGCGGTGGCCGCCAAAACCGCGCCCAACAGCATCAAGTGCGGCTGCGTCGGCGCACTAAGCGCCGCCGCGTCAATCGCGCTTACCGCGAAGATAAGAACCGGTACCGCCAAGGGCAAGACCAGCACCGCCACCAATACCCCGGCCCGGCGCGCACCGACCGCCAAAGCCGCGCCAACGGCGCCGATCATGCTCAACGCCGGGGTCGCCATCAACACCGCCGCCATGGTCACCCAAAACGTCGCCGGCGGCAAATTCAGAAACACCGCCAACAACGGCGCCACCACCACAAGTGGTAAACCGCTGGTCAGCCAGTGGCCGGCGCATTTGATCAACACCACCCATTCCAGCGGCGGCGGCGCCAGCAGCAATTGGTCCAAAGTGCCGTCCTCGAAATCCTGCTGGAACAAACGGTCGAAGGACAATGTCGCGCTGAGCAGGGCGGCGACCATCAGGACCGCGCCGGCGACGCGCGCCAAAATGCGCGGCTCGGGGCCGATGGCGAGGGTGAAAAGCGTCGCCACGATGATGAAAAAAACCAGCCCGGTGGCGGCGTCGGCGCCCTGCCGCAGGGCCAGGCGCAGGTCCCGACCCAGGATGGCGGCGATCACGCTCATGCCGCCGGCCGCTCACCGGCGGCGGCCAAAATCGCCGCCATATCGGGGCGAAACGCGTCGAGCGAGAGATGGGACGCCGACGGCACGGCGATCGGCACATGGGTCGCCAGCACGGCCGCGCCGCCGGCCGCCAGATGGCCAGCCAACGCCCGTTCAAGAGCGGCCCGCGCGGCGCTATCGAGACCGATCGTCGGTTCATCCAGCAGCCACACCGGCGCCGGGACCAGCGCCAGGCGCGCCAGCGCCAGTCGGCGGCGCTGGCCGGCCGACATCATGCGCGCCGGCACATCGGCCACCGGCATGAGATCGAAGGCCGCCAAAGCCGGCGCCACCGCGGCCGCGTCGCCACCCCACAGACGGCGCCAAAAGTCCAGCGCCTCGCGGCCGCTTAAGGCCGGGTTGACGGCATCGCCATGGCCAAGATAGCGGCACGCCGCCGCGCCCTGCCACTCGGCGTCGCCGGCGGACGGCGCCAACAGCCCGGCGAGCAGGCGCAGCAGACTGGATTTGCCGCTGCCGTTGGCGCCTTCCAAGACCACCGCCTCGCCATTGGCGAACGCGAGGTCGAGTTCGGCGAAAACCAGTTTTTCGGCACGCAGACAGGCCAGCCTGCGGCCGCGAAAGCGGAACTCGGGAAAGCGTGTCATGGCGCTCATATACGCCGCGCCGGCGCGGCGGTCCAGCGCGCCCGCCGCGCGACCGAGTGTCGCGCGGGCCGGCCGCCGAGTCTGGACAGGATCGTCGCGTAGGTTAAAGTGCCGCTCCCACCGACGGAGAACACGCCCATGCCTTTCGCTCCCGCCTCGACGGCTCTGAAACGTTTTAAAGTTCTCGATCTGACCCGCGTGCGCGCGGGGCCGACCTGTGTCCGCCAATTGGCCGACTGGGGCGCCAATGTGATCAAAATCGAAGCGCCGGTCGATCCGGCCGGCGGCGACAGCATGGGCGGCCCGCGCCATGGCTCGGACTTTCAGAATCTGCACCGCAATAAACGCGCCCTCAGTCTCAACCTGAAAGACCCCGAGGGGCTGGCGATTTTCAAAAAACTCGCCGCCGAGGCCGATGTCATCGTCGAGAATTACCGCCCGGATGTGAAAACCCGTTTGGGCATCGATTACGAAACCCTCAGCCAAGACAACCCGGGCCTGGTCTATGCCTCGATTTCCGGGTTCGGCCAGGACGGCCCTTACGCCAAACGGCCGGGCTTCGACCAGATCGCCCAGGGCATGGGCGGCCTGATGTCAATCACCGGGGCGCCCGGCGAAGGGCCGATGCGCGTCGGCATCCCGATCGCCGATCTGACCGCCGGCCTATTCGCCGCCCAGGGCATTTTCATCGCCTTGCTGGAGCGCGAAGATTCCGGCAAGGGCCAATGGATTCACACCTCGCTGTTGCAGGCGCAGATCTTCATGCTCGATTTCCAAGCCTCGCGCTGGACCATGAGCGGCGAAGTCGCCGGCCAAGCCGGCAACAATCACCCGACCAGCATCCCCACCGGCGCCTTTAAAACCAGCGACGGCTTCATCAACCTGGCGGTTTCCGGCGGCGAGATTTGGCAGCGCTGCGCCAAGGTCCTGGGGCGCGAGGATTTGATCGACAACCCCGATTACAAAACCGGCGGCGACCGGTCGCGCAACCGCGACACCTTGAACGCCATCATCCAAGAGATCCTGGAGCAAAAAAGCAGCGGCGAATGGGTCGACGCGTTTAACGCCGCCGGCGTGCCCTGCGGGCCGATCTACGCCATCAACGAAGTCTTCGAGGACCCGCAGGTGCGGCATTTGGGCATGGCCCGGGACGTCGCCTCGCCGACCCTCGGCCGCGATATCGCGCTGATCAACCAGCCGATCATGATGAGCCGCACGCCGACCGCGATGGCCAGCCATCCGCCGGATCCCGGCGAGCAAAGCGATGAAATCCTCGGCGAGCTTGGCCTGAGCGCCGCCGAAATCGACGATTTGCGCGCCCGCCGCGTGATTTGACCCCCGTTGCCTGGAGCCCGTTTATGACCACCGTCACCGACCGTATTTTGACCCACCGCGAGGGCGCCTGCCTGACCATCACCTTCAACAACCCGGACCGGCTGAACGCCATGTCGAAGGACATGTGGTTGGCCGCCGCCGATCTGTTGAACGCCGCCGGCGAGGACGACACGGTGCGGGTGGTGATCCTGACCGGCGCCGGCGACCGGGCCTTTGTGGCCGGCGCGGATATTTCCAAATTCGCCGACGAGCGGGCCAATTTCGAAGCGCAGTTGGACTATGGTCGGGCCGTCGAGGCCATGCATGTGGCGCTTAAAAACCTGCGCAAGCCGACCATCGCGCGGGTCAACGGCTATTGCATCGGCGGCGGCTTGGCGATCGCCATCGACTGTGACCTGCGTCTGGTGTCGGACAAATCGACCTTCGCCGTGCCGGCCGCCAAGCTTGGCCTCGGCTATGCCGCCAGCGGGGTGCGCACCTTGCGCGAATTGGTTGGGCCGGCCTTCACCGCCGAGATTTTCTACACCGCCCGCCAGTTCACCGCCGAGGACGCCCGCATCATGGGCCTCGTCAATCGGGTGGTGCCGGAGGCGGAATTGGACGGCCTGGTCGCCCAATATGTCGAGACCATCGCCAATAACGCGCCGCTGACCATCGCCGCGGTCAAACAGACCATCATCGAACTGGGCAAGCCGGACGCTGGGCAAGACCTGGAACTGTGCCGTGAATTGGTCGAAACCTGCTTCTCCAGCGAGGACTACCAGGAAGGTCGCCTGGCGTTCATGGAAAAACGCAAGCCGCGCTTCCAGGGCCGCTGACCTGACGGCGGGGCGACGTCCTTGCGCGCGCCGCCGCCATAGACGATCCGGCGGGCCACGCCCATGCCCGGCGTGGTCCCGGTTTTCAGGCCGGTGAGGTCGGAGGTTTCGGCGCCGCGCGAAATCCGCCCGCGGCGCCGTTCAAGTTTTCTGGCGGTTCTGGCCCGGATAGTTCCGACCCACCTGGCCAATCATTACGCCCGTGGCGGCGCGAATTTCGTGAGATTTATGCCGTTCACCGCGGCCTTATACTCCTCAATGCTTGGCGTGCGGCCGAGGATCGTCGACAAAACAACAACCGGAGTCGAGGCCAGCAGAGACTCGCCCTTTTTCTCGTCGGAATCGGCGACGACCCTGCCTTGGAAAAGGCGGGTCGAGGTGGCCATCACCGTGTCGCCTTTGGCCGCTTTTTCCTGGTTGCCCATGCAAAGATTACAGCCGGGACGTTCGAGATAAAGAATGTTCTCATAGGCCTTGCGTGGTTCGGTTTTAGGCGCCGCGTCATCAAATTCAAACCCGGCGTATTTCTGCAGGATTTCCCAATCGCCTTCATCCTTTAGCTCATCGACGATATTGTAGGTCGGCGGCGCGACCACCAAAGGCGCCTTGAACGCCACCTTGCCCTCGGTCTTTTCGACATTGCGGAACATTTGGGCGATGATCTTCATATCGCCCTTGTGCACCATGCATGACCCAACAAAGCCCAGGTCGACCTTCTTCTCGGACCCGTAGAAGGAAATCGGCCGAATGGTGTCGTGGGTGTAGCGTTTGGCGACGTCGATATTGTCAACGTCGGGATCGGCGATCATCGGTTCGTTAATCGCGTCCAGATCGATCACCACTTCGGCGGAGTATTTGGCGTTATCGTCCGGCTTCAGCGCGGGTTGCGCGCCGGATCGAATGCCGGCGATCCGCGCATCGGCTTTGTCGATGAGCCCCCGCAGCATGCCCGAGCCGATCTCCATGCCCTTATCGATCATGACCTGGATACGCGCTTTGGCGATTTCGAGGGATTCGATCAGGGTGTCGTCGTTGGAGATACAGATCGACGCCTTCGCCTTCATTTCGGCCGTCCAATCGGTGAAGGTGAAGGCTTGGTCGGCCAACAACGTCCCGATATGCACCTCGATGACGCGGCCCTGAAAAACATTTTCGCCGTCAAACTGCGCGAGCATCTGGGCTTGCGTCGCGTGGACGACATCGCGGAAGTCCATATGGTCGCCCATCTTGCCCTTGAAGGTCACCTTGACGGAATCCGGAACCGGTAGACTTGCTTGACCGAGCGCCAGCGCGAGGGCGACGGTACCCGAATCCGCGCCAAACGCGACGCCCTTGGACATCCGCGTATGGGAATCCCCGCCGATAATGATCGCCCGGTCGTCGATGGTGATGTCGTTCAAGACCTTGTGAATGACGTCGGTCATCGCGTGATATTGACCCTTCGGATCGCGCCCCGTGACGAGACCGAATTTATTCATGAAGGCCATGAGTTTAGGCGTATTGGCCTGGGCTTTCTTGTCCCATACCGAGGCGGTGTGACAGCCGGACTGATAGGCACCGTCGAGGACCGGGGAAATGGTGGTCGCGGCCATCGCTTCCAGTTCCTGCACAGTCATCGGCCCGGTGGTATCCTGCGAGCCGACGATATTCACTTTCACCGTCGCGTCGGATCCCGCGTGTAGGACGGTGCCCTCCGGCAGGCCAACGGCGTTGGCGTTGAAAATCTTTTCGACCGCGGTCAATCCTTGGCCCGGATGAGAGACGATTTTGGGGGCCGCGAAGACGGGCTTCGGCGCCACGCCAAGAGTCTCGGCGGCGAAGATCTGGAGCTTTTTGCCAAAGTCGATGGCGTAAGAACCACCGGCTTTCATAAACTCGATCGATTGCGGCGAGAACGCCGCGCTGACGTCGGACAGTTCTTCGGAACCGTCCTCGTTCATGAGTTTTTGGGTTTTGGTGTTGACGGTGAGAACCGTGCCGGTGGCGACCGAGTATTTTTCCTGCAGGATCGGGTTGCCGTCATTGTTGACCAGGATCTTGCCATCCTCGCCGATGGTCTTGACCCAGTTCTTAAGGTCGAGGCCGATCCCCCCGGTGACCCCGACCGTGGTTTGGAAGATCGGTGAGATCCCGTTGGTGCCGGCGACAATCGGCGCGATATTGACGAAGGGCACATAAGGGCTGGCCTGCTCCCCCATCCACAGGGCGACGTTGTTGATGCCCGACATCCTGGACGAACCGACCCCCATCGTGCCCTTCTCGGCGATCATCATGAGACGTTTTCCAGGATGCTGGATCTTCAGAGCCTCAATCTCTTTTTGCGCCCGTTCGGAGATGAAGCTTTTACCATGCAATTCCCGGTCGGCCCGCGAGTGCGCCTCGGCGCCGGGCGACATCAAATCGGTCGAAATATCCCCCTCGGCGGCGACATAAGTCACGACTTTGATCTCTTCTTCGATCTCCGGCAGGCTGGTGAAGAATTCGGCGTCGGCGTAGCTTTTGAGGATGTCTTCGGCGATCGCGCTGCCAGCTTTGTAGGCGGCTTCCAAGCGGGCGGTATCGGCGTCGTAAAGGAAGACTTGTGTCTTCAGGACCGCGGCCGCTTCTTTCGCGATATCCGCATCGTCGGCCAGTGCCAAATCGAGCAGCACCGCCACCGACGGGCCGCCTTTCATATGCCCCAGCAGCTCGAAGGCGAATGCTGGCGTGATCTCTTTGACGTCGGCCTGGCCAAGAATAATTTCCTTTAAAAAGCCCGCCTTAACCCCCGCCGCGCTGGTCGTGCCAGGGAGCGTGTTGTAGATCAAAAAGTTGAGGGACGCGGCACGATGTTGGTTATCCGAGTCCTTGATTTGAGCAATCAAATCCTCGACGAGGGCGCCATCCTCGATGGGTTTTGGATGCAGATCCCGTTTTTTTCGATCTTCGATTTCCGACAAGTAGTCTGTAAACGCGCTCATGATGTTCTCGCAGCCGTTGGGTTTTCGCGGGGCGTCGACGCCGATTTTGGCGGCTAGGCTGATTGAACCGCAATCCATTGTCGAGAGGTAAATTAGCGCAGCGCGCCTTAAGCGCTATCGTTTAATAAAAAATCAAGTTAGCGGGTTGCATAGAAATTATTATGCGGCTTGATAAATTTTTGGGTGCCGATGGCTGCAAAGAATTTTTTTATTTATTCAATTTTATAATCCTTTTCCATTTCCTTGCCTCTCTTAATTTCCTGAAAATATTTAGGGTGAAATAATAAATTATAATTTATATTTCAAATAGATCTAGATACGCTTTCCATTATCTATTATTACTATTCAGGTTGAAGGCACATAACCGGATGAAAGACTTGAAACTAAACGCGCGTAAGCCCGGACGGCGGTAAAGTCTCAACGGAGCGCCGACATTTAGCCGCCCAAAACCTCCAGCGCGTTTCGAAATAATCACGTCTATTCAGAAAGTTAGGGGACAAAGTCAAGACCGCGCCGGATGTACTCGGGCGTCCTCAGCTTAACGTAAAAGCGCCGTCGACGGTGAGCGTGGTGCCGGTCATGTAGCGCGAGGCCGGCCCGGCCAGCAGCAGGAGCGCGCCGTCCAGGTCGTCGGGCTGGCCCAAATGGCCCACCGGCATTTTACGCGCGATCATTTTTTCACCGGGCGGCGATTGGAAAAACGCTTGGTTCATCGGGGTTTCGATATAGCCCGGCGCGATGGCGTTGACGCGCACCCCGGTTTTGGCCAATTCCAGCGCCATCGCCCGGGTGAGATGCAGAAGACCGGCCTTGGACGCGCAATAGGGCGATACCTGGCCGATGACATCTTGGCCAAGGACCGAGGCGATATTGATGATCGACCCACCGCCGCGCGCGACCATCCGCTTGGCGACACTTTGGGCGACGAAAAAGCAGCCACGCAGATTGGTGTCGAGGACGCGGTCGTAATCCTCCGGCGTGACCTCGAGAAACCGGCGGGTGACCGCCACCCCGGCGTTATTGACGAGGATGTCGAGGGGGGCGAAGGCGGCCTCGACCTCGGCCACCGCCGCCGCGATGGCGGCGCAATCGGTGACGTCCAACGGCACGGTAAAGGCGCGGCCGCCCCGCCCCTCGATCTCGGCAGCCAGAGCGGCGAGTTTATCGGTCTGCCGCGCGGCCAAGGCGACCGCCGCGCCATGGGCCGCCAAAACCTCGGCGAAGCGCCGTCCGAGCCCTTGCGAGGCACCGGTCACCAAAGCGGTTTTACCCGTTAAATCAAATTCTCCGGCCATTGGCCTTGGTCCTCCCCGTTGGACTAGGCGGCCTATGCCGCGGCCCTTGTGTTTATCCCTTTGGCCACGCCGCCGGCGCGCCGCGCACGCGCACACTTAAAGACAAGTTCATTGTCCTGACAACCGCCACGATCGCTCATGCGTGCCGCCACCTTGGTTTTTTTATTCAGCCTCCTCGCCCTGACCGCCTGCGCCGGCCGCGAGGCCGACCTCGCGGTTTTGGCCCAAACCGGCGACCACGATAAATCCTGCCAACAATTGGCCGGCAAGGTGCACAGCCTGGCGGCCGCCGCGCGCCACAAAATTGACCGTAATCATGGACGCGATGCCGCCGATCTGGTCCTGGGCGCGCTGGGCACCTTATTGTGGTGGCCGGCGTGGCTGGCCTTGGATGTCAAAAACGCCGACGGTGAGGAGGCCAACAGCATGATCGACCGCATCGACTACCTGCGTGACGTCGCCGAGGGCAAGGGCTGCCCGATCTCCGACTGGCCGCAGATCGCGCGCTATTGAGCACGCCTCCCTAAACTTCTTCGGCTAGTTTCCTCCGGCGCTGAGCCGCCGCCGCTCGCCATAGAGGATTTCGGCGGCGACAAACCCGGTGATGGCGGCGACCGCCAGAATCTGCGGCCAGGTGATCGTATCGCCCAAAATCGCGTAAGCCAGCAGGGCGGCGATCACCGGCTTTAAAAAGAACAAGTAATTGCCGCGGCCGACATCGGGCACATTGGCCAGCCCCCAGAGCCACAGAATAAAGCCGATACACGTGTTCCAAACGCCAAGCGCGACGATCGCCGCCGCGTTGTCACCGGGTCGGGCAAACAGGTCCAGCGGATTGACCCAAATTTCCCACAGCCAACCGACCATCGGCCACAGCACGAAAAAACCCAGCACGAACGTGTAGGTGGTCATGCGGATGGCGCCGTAGCGCTGCGTNTACGGTTTGATCAACACCAGATAAANCGCNCCGATGACGGCNCAGCCGATGGCCATCAACAACCCGGTNAGATTGCCGCCGGCGCCGCTGACCTCGGCCGCGAAGCCATCGGACAATAAAAACACACAGCCGAGGAAAGCGCCGGTGCCACTGATCAATTTGGCCGGGCCGATGGCCGTGCCGTCGACCAGTTTGGCGACGAACACGACCAGGATCGGCATGGTCGTCACCAAAGTCGCGACCTCCACCACCGAGGCATAGTCCAAGGCCCAGTGAAACAGGAACTGTCCAGCGGTCATTCCAAAGATGGAAAGGCTGGCGATCGGCCAAAAGTCCCGCCGCAAAGGCGTCAGCAAATCGCGCGCGCTCGGCGTGATCAGAGCCACCAGCAATAACGCCGCCCCGCCGATCATAAAGCGCCAAACCGACACCTCGGGCCCGCCAAGACCGGTCAGTTTGACCACGAATTCACTGGAGGCGTGACCGCAAACACCTAAAAACGCCGCCGCATAGGCGAGCCAAATCATCACAGGCGTCGGGCCGGCACTGGCTGGGGTCATCGGGCGGGGCCTTTATGTCTTCACCGGCGCCGAGCTTAGTGCCGGCGGTCGGGCCTGGCGACCCAAAATCCACCGCCGCGGCATGATTGGCCGTTTTCTTGCCATAGTTGTATTTTAGGCTCGCCGGTGCGATGGGCGCGAGGAGGTGCAGGCATGGATGAAACTCTCACACCGCCGCCGCGATGCGCGCGGACGCCGCGGCGCGTGGTCATCCGGGTTTTGTCGGTGATGGCCTTGATGCTCGCCGGCTGCGCCGGGGACGGCGGCGTCCACAACGAGGGCGGCAGCGCGACCACCTACCGCGACAGCAGCCAACGGGGCCCGGTCAGCGGCGTCGGCATCGAAGGACAGGACATCGTCGCCATGACCGACGCGATGATGCGCGACTTGCTGCAGGTCCCGCTTTTGGCGGCTGCCGCGACCCCGCCGCGGGTGATCATCGACGCCGCCCATTTCACCAACGACAGTAGCCAACGCATCGATCGCAATCTGATCGCCGACCGCCTGCGGGTGGGTCTGGCGCGCGCCGCCAAGGGCCGCCTCGCCTTCGTCGGCCGCGAGCATCGCCAGGTGGTCGCCGCCGAACGCGATCTCAAGCGCAGCGGCCAGGTCGACCGCGCGACGCGCGCCGCGGTGACCCGCCAAGCCGGCGCCGACTATCGCCTGGTCGGCCGCATTTCGACCCTCGACAGCCGCGACAACACCACCGGCATGACGCAACGCTTCACCTAAATCGTTTTCGACATGATCGATTTGGAAACCGGTCTGTCAATCTGGACCAATCTGTATTCCTTCACCAAGGCCGCCGCCGACAGCGTGGTCTATCGCTAGGGCGATGGCGGCGCGGGCCGGGCGATGAAAACGCAGCGCAGGGCATTGGCGTGGGGGGCGGTGATCCCGGTCGCCTTGGCGGTCGCCTGCGCCGGCCCTCAGCGGGCCTGGGAGCGGCCGGTCCCCGCCGCCGAACTGGCCGTCGCGATGGCCGATAAACCTGCGGTCCTGGCCCCTTATGTCGAAACCTTACTGGCCCAGGGCCCACGCAACGCGGTGTTGAACCATGGCCGGATTGGTTTCCTGGCCTTCGAACTGGGCCGACCGCGCCTGGCTCAGGCGCAGTTGGAGAACGCCGCCCAAGCCATCGAAACCGTCTACGCCGACAACCCCGCCGCGGAACTGGCACGCTCTAATTTCGCCCGCGAGGACGTCAAAGATTTCAAGGGCGAGCCATTTGAGCGGGCGATGGTGTTTTATTACCTCGGTCTCAGCTATCTCGCGCTCGGTGACTTCGAGAATGCGCGCGCCAGCTTTAAGGCCGGCGAATATCAAGACAGCTTGTCGCGCGCCGAGAAATACCAAGCCGATTTCGCCCTTTTGAACTTTCTGGCCGGCTGGGCCGCCCGCTATCGCCCCGGCCTGACGGCGCCGGCGCCCGGCGCCAACCGCCTGACCCTGTTCGAGGCCGGCGGCGGGCCGATCAAATGGGCGGCCGGCGCCCATCGCCAACTTCTCAAGGTGCGCGCGGGCCTGGCCCCGCGCCTGCCGGCGCCGGCGGCGCCCTTGGTCAAAGCCGCCGATCTCTACCATCAGGCGTCAACGCGCGGCGGCCGCGCGGTCGACGCCGTGCTGGCCGGTAAAGCGGTGTTCAAGGAAGGGATGTTGGCGGTCGGCGGCGCGATGGTCGATTTAGGCCTGGCGGTGGCCCATACGGTCAAGGACAAGGGTGACGACACCGCCGCCCTGATCGGCCTGGGCTTCATTGTCTCAGGCGTGGCGGCCGCGATCGCTGGCGCGGCGGCCCGGCCGGCCGCCGATGTGCGCGCCCTCGACGTTTTACCGCATTCGATTTTTCTGGCCACCGACCGAACCGACGGCGCGGCCGCGCCGCGGTCGGTCCCCGGCGCGGCCGTCCAACGGGTCCATGACG
>NZLB01000109.1 GCA_002694075.1 Nisaea sp. | reverse complement strand
ACCATGGCATTGAAAATTCGTTTGGCCCGCGGCGGCGCCAAAAAACGTCCGTTCTACCGGATCGTCGTGGCCGAGGCCGCGATGCCGCGCGACGGCCGTTTCGTGGAGCGCCTGGGCACCTACAATCCGATGCTGCCGCGCGACCATGATGACCGTTTGGTGCTGAAATCCGAGCGCATCAACTACTGGCTCGGCCAGGGCGCCCGGCCGACCGACCGGGTCCATAAAATGCTCGCCGTCGCCGGCTTGATGGAAGCCTTCCAAGTGCGCGACCAGCCGAAAAAATCGGCGCCGGGCCGCAAGCGCCAGGAACGTGAGGCCGAAGCCGCCGAAGCGGCCGCCGCTGCCGCCGCCGAAGCTGAAGCCGCGGCCGAAGCGCCGGTCGAAGGGGCCCCCGCCGAAGAAGCCGTCGAGGCGCCGGCGGAAGAGGTCGCCGCCGAAGAAACCGCCGAGGCGCCGGCTGACGAGTCGGCCGAAGACACGGTCGAGGCGTAAGCGGCCGGGCGATGGTCCGGCCGGCTGGCGAGGGGCGGGTGTGCGTCGGCGTGATCGCCGGCGTCCATGGCGTCAAGGGTCTGGTGCGCGTCAAAGCGTTCACCGAGGTTGACGACGATTTGACCGCCTATGGCCCGCTTGGCGACGCCGGCGGTCAGCGCCATTTCGACCTGGCCGTGATCGGCCGCGCCAAAGGTCTGTTGTTGGCCCGCGTCGCCGGGGTTGGCGACCGCGACGCGGCCGCGGCCCTCAAGGGCGAGGAGTTGTATGTCGACCGCGCGGCGCTGCCGGCCCCGGCCGCAGACGAGTTTTACCACAGCGATTTGATCGGTTTGGCGGTGGTCCATGTCGATGGTCGCCAGCTTGGGCAAGTGATCGCGGTGCATAACCATGGCGCCGGCGACCTGCTGGAGGTGGCGCGGCCGGCCGACGCCAGCGTGTTGTTGCCGTTCCACGCCGCCGCCGTGCCGGCCGTCGATTTGACCGCCGGCGTGATCATCGTCGACCCGCCGCTGGGCCTGCTGCCGGGCGACCCGGAGACGGCATGAGCGCCCCCGCCCCCTGGCAGGCGCCCTGGCAGGCGACGGTCCTGACCCTGTTCCCCGACATGTTTCCGGGTCCGCTGGGCCTATCGCTCGCCGGCAAGGCGCTGGCCGCCGAGACCTGGCGCTTGGAGACGGTCGATATTCGCGCCCATGCCCGCGACCGCCATCGCAGCGTCGATGACACGCCCTTCGGCGGCGGCAGCGGCATGGTTATGCGCGCCGATGTCACCGCCGCCGCCTTGGACGCGGTCGCTGACCGGCCGGGGCCGCGCGTTTATTTGACGCCGCGCGGCCGGCCGCTCGATCAGGGCTTGGTGCGAGAATGGGCCGCCGGCCCGGGCCTGGTCCTGCTGTGTGGGCGTTACGAGGGTTTGGACCAACGCGTCATTGAGGCCCGCGACCTGGTTGAGGTTAGCCTGGGCGATTTCGTGCTGTCCGGCGGCGAGATCGCCGCCCTGGCCATGCTCGACGCCTGTGTGCGCTTGCTGCCGGGGGTGATGGGCGCAGCCAGCGGCGCCGACGAGGACAGTTTTGAAAACGGCTTGCTGGAATATCCGCTTTACACTCAGCCGCGCACCTGGGAGGGCCGCGAGGTGCCGGAAGTCCTGCTGTCCGGCCATCACGCCAAGATCGACGCCTGGCGCCGCGCTGCGGCCGAGGCGGTGACGCGGGCGCGTCGGCCCGATTTATGGCGCGCCTACCGCGGCGACGACGATCAAAGCTGACGCAAGTGAAAGGATTTTGGCCGGGTGAGGGTTTCGAACCCGATCCGAGATAAAGTCGCGCCGCGGCCGGTTTCCTTGACCCCGGTCCAGGCCAGCGCCGGGTCCAAATAGTCGCAGCGGTTCATGAACACGGTGCCGGTTTCCAGCCGCGCGCCAAGGGCGGCGGCGGCCTCCATGTCGGCGGTCCAAATCGCCGCCGTCAGGCCATAGCGGCTGTCGTTCATCAGACCGACCGCCTGGTCGTCGCCGCTGACCGGCATGACGCCGACCACCGGCCCGAAACTTTCCTCGCGCATCACCGCCATGTCATGATCGATATCGATCAGCACCTGAGGGGCCAGATAGGCGCCGGCGCCGTCGTCGCGGGCGAAGCTGGCCCGGTCGACCAGGGCGCGGGCGCCGGCCGCGGTGGCCGCCGCGATTTGGTCGCGCACCGCTTGGGCGGCGGCCGGCCGAACCATCGGGCCCAAGGTGGTCGCCGGGTCCAAAGGACTGTTCAGAACATGGCCGCGGGCGATTTCGGCGACGCCGGCGACGAAATCGTCGAACAGGCGTCGGTCGACGTAAATCCGCTCAATCCCGCAGCAGGATTGCCCGCTGTTGAAAAACGCTCCGTCGGCGAGGTTTTCGATGGCGTGGTCGAGATTGGCGTCGGCCCGCACATAGGCCGGATCCTTGCCGCCCAACTCCAGGCCGAGCCCGGCGAAGGTTCCGCCGGCGGCGATTTCCATCGCCCGCCCGCTGGCCACCGAGCCGGTGAAGTTAACCTGATCGACGGCCCCGCCGGCAACCAAACGGGCGGTGCCGGTGTGGTCTAGGAAGAGATGCTGAAACAGGCCCAGGGGCAGGGCGGCGCGGTCCGCCGCCGCCTGGAAGCGTTCCGCCACCAAGGGGGTCTGGGCGGCGTGTTTGAGCAATACCGCGTTGCCCGCCAAAAGGGCCGGGATGACCGAATTGACGGCCGTCAGGAAGGGATAATTCCACGGCGCGACCACCAGCACCAGGCCCAGAGGTTCCCGTGTGACATAACGGCGGAAGCCGTCGACCGGGGCCGGTGTGACCGGCGCCAGCGCCTCCTCGGCGATGGCGATCATATGGCGGGCGCGTTCTTCGAAACCGGCCAACTCGCCGGCGCCATAGCGCACCGGTCGGCCCATCTGCCAGGCCAGTTCGGGGACGATGTCGTCGGCCATCGCCGCCATCGCGTCGGTCATCGCTGCGCATAGACGGGCGCGTTCGGCAACCGGGGTATCGCGCCAGTCGGCTTGGGCCGCGCGGGCGCGGGCGATGGCGGCGGCCACCGCGCCGTCATCGGCCAAGGGGCGCTCGGCGTAGATCGTGCCGTCAACCGGCGAGGTGCAGACAAGCTTGCTCATCAGGCGACGTCCTTTCAGGCGGTAATCGGTCAGGCCCTTTCGAAGCCGCGGCGCAGCTCCCAGTCGGTGACGCGGCGGTCGTATTCGGCCTGCTCCCAGCGCGCGGTGTGGACATAATGATCGACCACCGCGTCGCCCAGCGCTTGGCGCAGCATGGCGGAGCCGTCGAGTAAATCGATGGCCTGGCGCAGGGTCGGCGGTATCTCGCGCAAATCCGCCGCTTCGTAGGCGTCGCCGACAAAAGCCGGCTCCAGCGGTAAATCGCCCTCAATGCCGGCCAAACCGGCGGCGATCAGCGCGGCATAGGCGAGATAAGGGTTGAGATCGGCGCCGCCGATGCGGCACTCGACGCGGATCGCCGGGCTGTCCTGGCCGCATAGACGGAAGCCGGCGGTGCGGTTATCGCCGCTCCACACCGCGCGGGTCGGGGCGAAGGTGCCAGCCTGTTGGAAGCGTTTGTAAGAGTTGATATAGGGCGCCAGGAAATAGGTCAGTTCACGCGCATAAGTCACCTGGCCGGCGAGAAAGCGGGCCATCATCGCCGACATGCCGTGGTCGCCGGCCGGATCGTGGAAGGCCGCGCCGCCGCTCGCGTCGACCAAGCTTTGGTGGATGTGGCAAGAACTGCCGGCCAAATCGGTGCGCCATTTGGCCATAAAGGTGATCGCCTGGCCGAAACCATAGGCGATTTCCTTAATGCCGTTTTTCAAAAACACATGGCGGTCGGCCATGGTCAAGGCGTCGGCGTAGCGGATATTGATCTCGCCCTGACCCGGCCCCCATTCGCCTTTGGTATTCTCCACCGGGACGCCGGCCGCCTCCAATTGAGTGCGGATGGCGCGCATGATCGGTTCTTCCTTGGAAGTCTGTAGGATATGGTAGTCCTGGATGAAACGACCGTTCGGCGTGAGATCTTGAAAATGCTTGTCCTCGGCGTCGCGGTAGCTGTCCTCGAACAGATAAAACTCCAATTCCGAGGCCATCATGGCGGTCAGCCCGTGGGCCGCCAGGCGGTCGATCTGGGCTTTTAAAATCGCCCGCGGGCTGTGCGGCACCGGCGTATGGTCGTGGTGGTCCAGGACATCGGCCAAAACCAGGGCGGTGCCGTCCAGCCACGGCACCGGCCGCAGGGTCGCCAGATCCGGGGCGATCACGAAATCGCCGTAGCCGCGCTGCCAATTGGCGGCGGCGTAGCCAGGCACCGGCTCCATGTCAATGTCATTGGCCAACAGATAATCGCAGCCATGCGTCTCGCGGTGNGCGGAATCGAGAAAGAATTCGGCCTGGAAACGCTTGCCGATNAAGCGGCCTTGCATATCGGCGAAGGCGACCAAAACGGTGTCGATGGCGCCATCGGCGACGGCCGCGCGCAGGGTGTCCAAACTCATCGGGGGCGGCATTGGTGTGGGGGCCTCGCGGTGGCGGTGAAGCGGCGCCGGCGGGGAGGTCACCCGCCCCGGCCGGCGCCGCGTAGTTTATACCAGCGCCGGCATTTTGCGAGCCCACCGGCCGGCACGTCTTTTCGCCCTCGCTGATCGTGAAAATGCTGGACATTCGCGGACGGGGGGGCCATAACCCGGCCTCGATGGCGGGCCTGGGCGCCGGTGGGAGAGTTGCGATGAACATCATTGAACAAATCAACCAAGAGCAAATCCAAAAACTCAGTGATGATCACGATATTCCCGCGTTTGGGCCGGGCGACACCGTGCGTGTCGACGTCAAGGTGATTGAGGGCAGCCGCGAGCGGATCCAGGCCTTCGAAGGGGTCTGCATCGCGCGCAATAACGACGGCATCAACTCGTCGTTCACGATCCGCAAGATCTCCTACGGCGAGGGTGTCGAGCGCGTTTTCCCTTTATATTCGCCGCGCATCGCCGAGTTGAAAGTGGTTCGTCGTGGCCGGGTGCGGCGGGCCAAACTGTATTACCTGCGCAGTCGGCGGGGCCGCGCCGCGCGGATCGCCGAAAAAATCGTTACCCGCCCGAAAGGCGAGAGCGCCAAGGCCTAAGCCGCTTCGGCGGCCGACAAGCGCGGCTATTTTCCATTTTGATCGGCGTCGGCGAGCGGCTATGCTCGCGGCCGTTTGCGTATGCCGTGAGCTCAAGGGAGGCACTCAGCAATGGCCGGACCGCGTACTCTTTTCGATAAAATCTGGGGCGCCCATGTGGTCGACCGCCAGGATGACGGGACGTGTTTGATCTATATTGATCGCCACCTGGTCCACGAAGTGACCAGCCCGCAAGCTTTTGAGGGGCTGCGCGCCGCCGGGCGCCAGCTACGGGCGCCGGAAAAAACACTGGCCGTGCCCGATCACAATGTGCCGACCACCGATCGATCGGCCGGCATTGATGACGAGGAATCGCGCATCCAGGTTGAAACCCTGCGCCAAAACTGCGCCGACTTCGGGGTGCCGATTTTTGACGTCGACGATGTGCGCCAGGGCATTGTTCACGTGATCGGCCCGGAACANGGCTTCACCCTGCCCGGCATGACCATTGTGTGCGGCGATAGCCACACCGCCACCCATGGCGCCTTTGGGGCGCTCGCCTTCGGCATCGGCACCTCCGAGGTCGAGCATGTGATGGCCACCCAGACCTTGATCCAGGCGCCGGCCAAAAACATGCGCATCACCATCAAAGGGGCGTTGCCGGCGGGCGTCACGGCGAAGGAATTGATCCTCCATGTGATCGGCACCATCGGCACCGCCGGCGGCACCGGCCATGTCATCGAATTCGCCGGCGAGGCGGTGCGCGGCCTGACCATGGANGGGCGCATGACCATNTGCAACATGGCCATCGAGGGNGGCGCGCGCGCTGGCATGGTGGCCCCCGACGAGGTCACCTTCGACTATCTCAAGGGCCTGCCGATGGCGCCCAAGGGCGGGGTTTGGGAACAGGCNGTGGCCTANTGGAAAACCCTGCCGTCGGACGCNGGCGCGGTCTATGACACCGAGGTCGAGATCGACGTCGCCGANATCGTCCCGCAGGTCACCTGGGGCACCAGCCCGCAGGATGTGGTGGCCATCGACGGACGCATNCCCGACCCCGCCGANGAGGCCGACGAAGGCAAGCGCGCGGCGATTGAGCGGTCGCTGGCCTACATGGGGCTGACCGCCGGCATGGCGGTCAAGGATGTCGCCATCGACACCGTCTTCATCGGCTCCTGCACCAACAGCCGGATCGAGGATTTGCGNGCCGCCGCCGCCGTCGCCAAGGGCCGCAAGGTGGCCGACCGNGTGACNGCCCTGGTGGTGCCGGGCTCGGGCCTGGTCAAGGAACAGGCCGAACAGGAAGGCTTGGACAAAATCTTCCTGGCCGCCGGTTTTGAATGGCGCGAGCCGGGTTGCTCGATGTGTCTGGCCATGAACGCCGATAAATTGGAGCCGGGNCANCGCTCGGCGTCGACCTCCAACCGTAATTTNGAAGGCCGCCAAGGACGCGGCGGGCGGACTCANCTGGTCGGCCCGGCNATGGCGGCGGCGGCGGCGATCGCCGGGCATCTGACCGATGTCCGCGACTACGGCGCCTAAGGAGATCAGCCATGGATAAGTTCACCCAACATCGNGGCGTCGCGGCGCCGATGGACATGATCAACATCGACACCGATATGATCATCCCGAAGAACTTCCTCAAAACCATCAAGCGCACCGGTCTTGGCAAGCACTTGTTCCACGAGATGCGCTACACCGAGGACGGCGCCGAGAAGCCGGATTTCGTGCTTAACCAAAGCGCCTATCGTTCGGCGTCGGTGATTATCGGCGGCGATAATTTCGGCTGTGGATCGAGCCGCGAGCACGCCCCCTGGGCGCTGAAGGATTTCGGCATTCGGGCGGTGATTTCGACCAGCTTCGCCGATATTTTCTATAACAACTGCTTCAAAAACGGGATCCTGCCGATCCGGGTCACCAAAGCGCAGTTGGACNCGCTGATGGATGACGCGGGAAAAGGCGCCAACGCGGTCATCGACATTGACTTGGAGGCGCAGGAGATTCAGCGNCCCAATGGCGAAAAAATCAGTTTCACGATTGACGAACATCGTCGTCATTGCCTGATCAACGGGCTGGATGACATCGGTCTGACCATGCAACGCGAGGATAAAATCGCCGATTACGAAGCCAAGCTTGGCGCGGATAAACCCTGGGCCTAGGGGCGCGGGTTCACCGGCGCGCCGTGGCGCGCCGAGAGCATGAGGAATGGGACGACATTTATGGCAGCGAATAAAAAACTCCTGGTTCTGCCAGGCGACGGCATTGGCCCCGAAGTGGTGCGCGAGGTGCTCCGCGTGGTCGATTGGATGGCCAAACACCGGGCCGTCGATTTCGAGCTGCAGGAAGGTCTGGTTGGCGGCGCCGCTTACGACGCGCACGGCACGCCCTTGAGCGACGAGACTCTGGCCGACGCGGTCGACGCCGACGCGGTGTTGTTCGGCTCGGTCGGCGGGCCGCAATATGACGACCTGCCGTTTGAGAAAAAGCCCGAGCGTGGCNTACTGAGCTTGCGCAAGGAAATGGATTTGTTCGCCAACCTGCGCCCGGCGATGGTCTTTGACGCGATGGCCGACGCTTCCTCGCTAAAGCGTGAATTGGTCGCCGGTCTCGATATCTTGATCCTGCGTGAATTGACCGGCGGCATTTATTTCGCGCAGCCGCGCGGTATCGAAGACCTGCCCGACGGCACCCGCAAGGGCTTTGACACCAATCTCTACACCACCCCGGAGATTGAGCGGATCGGCCGTGTCGCATTCGACCTGGCGCGTAAACGTCAAGGCCGCGTGACCTCGGTGGAAAAAGCCAATGTCATGATGTCCGGCGTGTTGTGGCGCGAGACGATGACCGCCCTGCACGCCGCCGAAGGCGCCGATTTGACCTACGAAAATATGTTCGCTGACAACTGCGCCATGCAATTGGTCCGCAATCCCAAGCAATTCGACGTCATCGTCACCGATAACTTGTTCGGCGACGTGCTGTCCGATTGCGCGGCGATGTTGACCGGTTCCTTGGGCATGCTGCCCTCGGCCTCGCTTGGCGCGGTCGACACGGTCACCGGCAAACGCCACGCTCTGTACGAGCCTGTGCATGGCTCGGCGCCAGATATCGCCGGCCAAAACATGGCCAACCCAATCGCCGAGTTGCTGAGCTACACCATGCTGTTGCGCTATTCCTTCGATTTGCAGGAAGACGCCGATTTGATCGAACAAGCGATTCAAAACGTGCTGAATTCCGGCATCCGCACCGCCGACATCATGCAGGACGGCATGGCCCGTGTGTCCTCGACGGTGATGATGGACAGCATCTTGAAAGAATTGAATAAGTTGATCGGCGTCTAAGCCCGCCCGACCAGCTTGAAATCACGCGGCGGGGGGTGTACACGTCCCGCCGCCGTCGTTGGGGCCGGTCCCGGCGGCGATCCACGGAAAGGACACACCATGGGATTGCGCGTTGCCGTTGTTGGCGCCACCGGGGCGGTGGGCCGTGAAATGCTGACCACCCTGGCCGAGCGAAACTTTCCCGCCGACGAGGTGATCGCCCTCGCGTCCTCAAAATCCACCGGCGCGCAAGTGTCCTTCGGCGAGGACCAGGTGCTGACGGTCGCTGATTTGGACAGCTATGATTTCACCGGCACCGACATCGCCTTGTTTTCGGCCGGCGGCGCGATTGCCGAAAAATACGCGCCGAAGGCCGCCGCCGCCGGCTGTGTGGTGATCGACAACAGCTCGCATTTTCGCATGGACGCCGATGTCCCGTTGATCGTACCCGAGGTCAACGCTGACGATCTCGCCAACTTCCGCCAACGCAACATCATCGCCAATCCCAATTGTTCGACCGCGCAGATGGTGGTCGCGCTCAAACCGTTGCACGACGCCTTCACCATCAAGCGGGTGGTGGTCTCAACCTATCAGTCGACCTCCGGCGCCGGCCGTCCGGGGATGGACGAGTTGTTCAATCAAACCCGCGCGGTTTTCGTCAACGACAGCCTGGTACGCGAGGAGTTCACCAAGGAAATCGCCTTTAACTGCATTCCCCATATCGACGCTTTCATGGACGACGGCTTCACCAAAGAAGAATGGAAAATGACAGTGGAGACGCAGAAAATCCTCGACCCGGCGATTGAGGTGGTGGCCCATTGTGTGCGGGTGCCGGTGTTCATCGGCCATGCCGAGGCGGTCTTTATCGAGACCGAGGCACCTATCGACGAAACCGCCGCGCGCGCCGCGATGGAGGAATTTCCGGGGCTGATCGTGGTCGATCACCGGGCTGACGAAGGCTATGTCACGCCAAAGGAAAGCGCCGGCGAAGACGCGGTCTATGTCAGCCGGGTGCGCACCGACCCAACCGTGCCCCATGGCCTGGTGTTCTGGTGTGTGTCGGATAACTTGCGCAAGGGCGCC
>NZLB01000108.1 GCA_002694075.1 Nisaea sp. | reverse complement strand
GTTTTCTGGCGGCGATTGGCGCGGCGGTCGCCGCCGAAGGGCTGGTGTTTTTGATTTTCGGCGTCTCGACGGTGGCGGTTTTGATCGAGGGCCGGTAGCCGCCAGCAAAGGCGCCGCGGCGCTATTCCGCCGCGATCCGCCGCCATTTCAGGACGCGCTGTTGAAAGACCCCGTCATAGGTGGCGGCCGGCGGCGTCAGGACCATGGTCTCGCCCTCGAAATGGACCTTTCGCACCTGGTCGGTGCCGAGGCGCGCCGGGTCGCCGGCGGCGTCGACGCGGGTGATTAAGGTTGCGCCGTCATAGGTGAACCGCCCGCAATAGGACATGTAGGCGCGTGGCGCGCCGGCCGGCGGTTCGGCCCGGCCGTCGCAAATCACCGCCACCATTCGGCCGTCGCGGCCGAAGGTGACCCGGCCAAGCGCCGCCGGCCCGCCATAGGGCGGGTCCAGGGGGCGGCCGTCGCAATCGGTCGCCGCCGTCTCGATCAGCGCCCAAGTACCGTGAAGAGCGTCCATTCGCCGTCCTTTCGTGGGTGAGGGTCAGGTGCCGCACTCAGGGGCCGCACTCAGGCGGCGGTGTCGCCAGCGCTGTCGTCGGCGACGAAGCCCTGCCAATTGCGCATATAGGTCACGAAGGTCGGGCTCAAGCCCTCGGCGCGGAGATGGCTTGGCGACACCGGCAAGGCAACGGGCGTGAAATCGGGCTCGGCTTTGACCTTTGCCGGAAAGTCATGGTGGAGGATCGCCGCCCGGCCGATGGCGACGAAGTCGACACCGGCGTCCATCGCCAGGCGGACATCGGCGCCGGTGGTGATTTTACCGGCGACGGTCAGGCGGGTGCCAGCCCGCGGCAGGGCCGCGAAGATATCCAACAGGCGGCGGCCGCGATGGGCTTCTTCCTCCGGTTCCTTGAAAATATCCCATAGCGACATGTCCATGAAATCGACCTTGCCGCTGGCGCAGAGGTCTTGGTAAAGGGCGCCGATCTCATCCAAACGCATGCCGAAACGCTCGGGCGACAGGCGCACGCCAAGGACGAAATCGGGCCGGCAACGGGCGCGAATCCCGTCGATGATTTCCCAGAGCAGCCGGCTGCGATTATCCAAGCCGCCGCCATATTGATCGTCGCGGGTGTTCACTTCGGGGCTGAGAAATTGGCACAGCAGATAGCCATGGGCGCCGTGCAGTTCGACACCGTGATAGCCGCATTCCTCGGCCCAGACGGCGGCCTGGATAAAGGCCTCGCGGGTGCGCGCCACTTCCGCCGCGGTCATCGCCCGGGCGCCTTTGCGGGCGACGTCGGACGGCGCTAGGATTTGTTCGCCGTTCTGGCCGATGGCGCGCATGCCGCCGTGGATCAACTGCATCACCGCCAGGCTGCCATGGGCTTTGATGCCCTCGGCCATGCGCCGATGACTGTCGAAATGCAGCGCCTCGGTCAGGCCCAATTGCCCCGGAAAGCCTTTACCCTCGTCGCGGACATAAACACCGCAGGTCATGGTCATGCCAAAGCCGCCGGCGGCGCGCATGGTTAGCCAGGTAAATTCGTCGTCGCTGAGGCGGCCGTCCGCGTGGCTTTGCTGATTGGTCAGCGGGGCCAACATGAAACGGTTGGGCATGACTTGCCCGCTGGTGAAGGCGAGAGGTTCAAAAAGCATTACGGTCTCCGGGCCGGGCGGTGCACACTTGGCGTGCCAGGTGGGGGGAGGCCCATCTTACGTCGCCGGCGCGGCCGGTCAAAGCGGGAGACGAAAGACATGCGATTAGACGGTAAGACAGCCTTCGTGACCGGCGCCGCCCAGGGCATCGGCCTGGCCATCGCCCAGGCCTTCGCGGCCGAGGGCGCGCGCGTCGGCCTCGCCGATGTCAACGGCCCGGATGTCGCCGCCGCGGCCGATGCTCTGGGCCCGGAAGTGGCCATCGGCCTGGCCCTCGACGTGCGCGACGAAGCGGCTGTCGTCACCGCCATCGAAGCGACCGAGGCGGCCTTTGGGCCGCTCAACGTCGCGGTCGCCGGCGCCGCTGTGATCACCCCGCAGCGGGCGATCGCCGATCTTGACCTTAGCGACTGGCAAATGGCCCTGGAGGTTAATTTGACCGGCGCCTTTTTGGTCGCCAAGCACGCCGCGCAGCGCATGCGCGCCGGCGGCGGTGGGTCGATTATTCTGATCGCCTCGCAGATGGCCCAGGTGGCCTGGCCCGGCGGCGCCGCCTATTCGACGACCAAGGGCGGTTTGGTGCAATTGGCCAAGGGCCTGGCCCTCGACCACGCCGATGATGGCATTCGCGCCAACACCTTGTCGCCGGGGGGCACGGCGACTCACCGGCTGGAACGGAAATTTGGCGACATGCCGGCGGCGCAAGCCGCCTGGGGCCCGAAACATCCCCTCGGCCGGCTGGCCGAACCGGCGGAAATCGCCGCCGGCGCGGTATTTTTGGCCAGCGACGAGAGCGGTTTCATGACCGGCGCGGACCTGTTGCTGGACGGCGGTTACACCGCCTGGTGAGGGGGCCGGGCTAGCGCCAGGCCCAAACCGGTTCGCCGAGATGGTCGACACGCTGCCGCCGGCCATGGACCGCGACCTCGCGGAATTGGTAAACCATCGCCGCCGTTGGCGCATGCAGGGTCTGGTCGCCAATCAAAATCCGGATCACCGGACGCGCGCTTTCGGGGATGTCGAAAAACACTGGCGAATCCGGTCGGTCCAACTCCCGCAGACCGATGCGATGGATGCTGGCGACTTCGTCGGGATTGGCGCGCATTTCCGCGTCGGCGCCGGCCCAGACCACCACCGGCGTGATCACATAGCCCGATTTGGTCGGGTAATCGTCCAACACCCCCAGCACGGCGCCGGCGTCCAGATGGAGTTCGACCTCTTCGGCCAATTCGCGCAGGGCACCGGCGATGGCGGTTTCGCCCGCGTCGACGCGGCCGCCCGGCAACGCCCATTGACCGGCGTGTTTGTTCAGACGCGGGCTGCGGCGAGTCAGTGCATAGGCGGCTTCGCCCGCCGCGTCGGCGACCAAGGTGATCGCCACGGCCGCCCGCTTCAAGCCGGTTGCGGCATGGGCACGCGGCGTGAATTTCGCCAGATTGCCAGCGACCCGGTCCCGTAACGCCGGCCCGTAACGATAATCCATGGCGCTCCTCGCGCGGGCCGCCGCCTAGGCCGCNGCCGCCGCCAGCAATAAGGCNAGGGCGTCGAAATTGCGCGGCCGCTCGCCGGNGCCGGACACCGGCCGGTTGAACACCAGGGGCACCGCTTGCTCGCTGATCCCGCCATGNGAGCGNANCGGCGCGTCGAGCAGGCTCAGNTCATGNTCTTGGCGACGGGTGCCAAGGGTTATATGCCGTTCGGCGACCATCACCAGATCGCCGATACGGTCGGCCGGTAGNTGGAAACGTTCCGCCGCCGCCGCCTTGTCGAGGACCAGTTCCATGCCCGCCACCGCTGCCAAACGGTCGCGGGTGTCGGCCAGCGCGCCGGGGTCGGCGAGGTACGCGGTGGCGAAGGACCCCAGGGCGCCGTGGTGCACCACATAAGGGTCGGTGATCGGCAAAATCACCCGCGCTTGATCGGCGCCGAGCCAAGTGTCGAGCAGATCCTGGGCGTAAATCACCGCCGGCGCGCCAGCGGTGTCCGTCTTCGCGTTCATGCCATGGTCGGCGGTGATGGCGATGGCCGCGCCGGCGGCGTCGAGGGCCGCCAGATAGCCGTCGAACATGGCGTAAAAGCGATTGGCCTCGGGCGTGCCGGGGGCGTGCTTGTGCTGGATATAGTCGGTGGTCGTCAGATACATGAAATCCGGCTTGAACCCGTCCAGCAGTTTGACCCCGGCGGCGAACACAAACTCCGACAATTCGGCGGAGTAGACATCCGGCACCGGCCGGTCGAGCCAGGCGCTGGCCGCCGCCAGCCCATGTTCCGCTTCGCTGGTGTCGGCCGATTTCTCCGAGGAGAAACAGATCGCCCGGCCCTCGTCGAAGCGCAGGCCGTGGCCCAAAAGACGGCGCAGTTTATCCTTGGCGGTGACAATCGCGATGCGCGCGCCGGCGTCATAAAACGCCTGAAAAATCGTCGGGGCGCGCAGCAGGGCGGGGTCGTTCATCATCACCTCGGCCTGGCGCGCCGGGTCCCAAAAATAGTTACCGCAAATGCCGTGCACCGCCGGCGGCTGACCGGTGGCGATCGACATGTTGTTGGGATTGGTGAAGCTCGGAACCACGCAGTCGGCGATCAGCGCGCTACCGGTTTCGCGAATCCGCGCCAGGGTCGGCATCACTCCGGCGTCGATGGCGGCGTCGAAATAGGCCGGCTCGCAGCCGTCCAGACAGATCACGACAACCGGTCCTCGTGGCCAGGGATAGGTGCGACCATTGACGGTGAGCGGCGCTTTGGCGGGTGTGGACATGATCGGGCTTTCCATGGAATGCGGGTTATCGGACGGCGAGGTTAGACCCACAGGCTTAGCCGCAAAACCATCGGCGGTCAAAACCCTCGGCCGTCGAAACCGACGCGCGTCACCTCCGGCGGGCGTTAAAACCCGGCGGCCAGCGCGCCGTCGCGGCGGGGGTCGGCGACTCCCCAAAAGCCATCCGGCGCACGCATCACGGTTTGCGCGCTGCCCATCGGTCGCACGGTTTTCAGCGCATGGCCGCGGGCGCGCAGTTCCGCCGCCGCCGCCGCCGGCACCTCGGCCTCGAGCGACAGGCGGTCGGGCCACCACTGATGGTGAACGCGCGGCGCGCGGACCGCCGCGCCAATGTCCATGCCATGGTCGATGACATTCATGATCACCTGCAAGACGGTGGTGATGATGCGGCTGCCGCCGGGGCTGCCGGTGGCCATCATCACCTGGCCGTCGCGGCTGATCAGGGCCGGCGTCATCGAGCTGAGCGGCCGTTTGGCCGGCGCCACGGCGTTGGCCGCGCCGCCCAACAGGCCGTAGGCGTTGGGCGCGCCGGGCTTGGCCGAAAAATCATCCATCTCGTTATTGAGAAAGACGCCGGTGCCGGCGGCGATGATGCCGGTGCCATAGCTGAAATTAAGGGTGTAGGTGTTGCTGACCGCCATGCCGTCGCGATCCATAATGGAGAAATGGGTGGTTTCGCGGCTTTCGAAGGCTTCCCGCCGGGTCGGGGCGACGGCGGTTGACGGGGTCGCGCGTGCCGGGTCGATGGCGGCGGCCAGGGCGCTGGCGTATTTTTTGTCGGTCAAGCCGGCGACCGGCACCGGCCAGAAATCGGGATCGCCCAGGTGGCGGCTACGGTCGGCGTAAGCGCGGCGCATCGCCTCGGCCATCACATGCAGGGTGTCGGCCCGGTTGTGGCCCCAGCGGGCGATCGGGAAAATCTCCAGCATGTTCAGCATTTGCACCAGGTGGACGCCGCCGGAACTGGGCGGTGGCATGGCCTCGACTTGGTAGCCACGGTAGCTGCCGGTGATTGGCGCCCGCACCCTCGCGCGATAATCGGCCAAGTCGCGGGCGGTGATCAAACCGCCGTGGCGGCGCATGTCGGCGGCGATCAAGGCGGCGGTTTGACCG
>NZLB01000107.1 GCA_002694075.1 Nisaea sp. | reverse complement strand
CATCATCGGCGAACGAGGGGTGCGCCTTTCAGGCGGCCAACGCCAACGCATCGCCATCGCGCGGGCCATTCTCAAGGACGCGCCATTCCTGCTGTTGGATGAGGCGACCAGCGCCCTCGACAGCCAATCCGAGCGGCAGATTCAAAACGCCCTGGCCGGTTTGATGGTCGGCCGAACCACCCTGGTTATCGCCCACCGTCTGTCGACCATCGCCGACGCCGACATGATCCTTGTGTTCAATGAAGGCCGCATTATCGAAAGCGGCAGCCATGGAAAGTTGATGGCCAAGGAGGGGCTGTTCGCCCGGCTCAGCGCGCTTCAATCCCATGAGGACAGCGTCGAAAACCAGGCTTAAGGGTCGAGCAACATGCTGTCCTCGACCCGCCAGGACAGCCAGTGTTGACTGCCGACAGCCAGGCGGCGGGCTTGTTCGCGGTCGCGATTGGCGACACTGACGACCATCGTCCGGCCGGTTGGGTTATCGAATAACAGCTGACTTTCATTGCCGAAATACACGTGTTGGCGGAGTGTCGCCGGCAATCGGATTAGCGCCGCCGTCGGCTCCGCATGGGAAATCGCGATTTTTTCCGGTCGCACCGCCAAAGTCGCCGGCCCGGCCGGCCGGCCGCCCGTGTCCAACGCCAATTCGCCCAATCCCGCCACCGCCACCCCGGCCGTGCCAACGGTCGCCGGCCAGGTATTAATGGCGCCGATGAATTCCGCGACGAAGCGGTTGGCCGGCCGCTCATAGAGTTCATAGGGCGTGGCCAATTGACGAATGCGACCGGCCTCCATGACCGCGATACGGTCGGCCATCGACAGGGCCTCGTCCTGGTCATGGGTCACCATGACAAAGGTGATACCGACGGAATGCTGGAGGTTGACCAGTTCCAAGCGCATCTGCTCGCGCAGATTGGCGTCGAGGGCCGACAGAGGTTCGTCCAACAGCAGCACCCGCGGCCGCTTGACCAGGGCCCGGGCCAGAGCCACCCGCTGCCGCTGGCCGCCGGACAACTGGTCCGGCCGGCGCGCCTCGAACCCATCCAAACGCACCAAGGCCAGGGCCGCGCCCACACGCTCGGCAATATCGGCCCGGCCAACGCCGGCCACCCGCAGGCCATAGCCCACATTCTCGGCGACGCTCATATGCGGGAAAACCGCATAGGATTGAAAGACCATGTTGACCGGACGGCGATTGGGCGGCACCGCCACCATCTCGGCGCCATCTATCCGGATCGATCCGGCGGTCGGATATTCCAAGCCTGCGAGCATCCGCAGGATCGTTGTCTTGCCGCAGCCTGACGGGCCGAGAAGCGCGAAAAAAGCACCTTCCGGCACACTGAAATCCACCGCGTCGACGGCCGTGACCACGCCGCCGAAGGTCTTGGTCAGGCCGGTGACCTGAATGATATCCTCGGTCATGCCCCCTCCTTGCGCGCACCCGCGCCACCATCGCCGCGCGACTGCACCCACATGGCCACCACCGTTAGCCCCAAGGTCAAAACAATCAGCAGGGTCGAGGCGGCGTTCACCTCCGGCGTCACGCTGAACCGCACCATTGAATAAATTTTGATGGGAAAGGTTGTCGATCCCGGACCGGAGGTGAAAAAGGTGATCACAAAATCATCCAGCGAAAGTGTGAAGGCCAGCATCGCGCCGGCGATCAAACCTGGCTTCAGATAAGGCAGGGTGATATCGCGCATCACCTGCCATTGACCGGCCCCCAGATCACAGGCCGCCTCTTCCAGAGAGCGGTCGAACCCGGCCATGCGGGCGCGGATGACCACCGCCACAAAGGGAATCGTAAAGGCGATATGACTGACCGTGATGGTGGTCAAACCAAGCGGCATTTTAATAGCCGCGAAAAACGCCAACAGAGCCACCCCCATGCATACTTCCGGGATGACGATGGGGAGGTGAACCATCCCCTCGTAAGCGCCCTTCAGCGGAAAACGGAAGCGATAGAGCAAAATGCCAAGCATCGCCCCCAGCACGGTCGAGACCAGGGTCGAAATACTGGCGACGATCATGGAATTGATGAAAGCGTCGTGCAGGGCCTCGTTGGCGAAGGCTTTTTCATAATATTTCAGGGTGAAACCGCGCCAATTGATATTGCGTTTACTGTTGTTGAAGCTGAACGCGATCAAGGCGACGATCGGGAAATAGAGAAACAGAAAGCTGGCCGCCAGGATCGCCCGCATCCACCAGCGCCGGGCGTAATCGAAGGGGTTGCCGGCCCTGCTCATACCGTCACCTGGCCCTGTTGACGATTGGCGTAGCCGGCGCGGACCCACAACACAGCGAAGGTCAAATACATCAACAAAAAGGAAATCGCCGCGCCGAACGGCCAATCGCGTGACGGACCAAACTGCTGGGCAATGAGATTGCCGATCATGATGCTGTCGGTGCCGCCCAAAAGATCCGGCGTCAAAAACGTGCCCAGCGACAGAATGAACACCAGCAACGCCCCTGACGCGATGCCCGGCCAAGCCAGCGGGATCAACACTGACACCAAGGTGCGCCAATGGCCGGCGCCAAGGTCGAGGCTGGCCTCCAGATAACTGCGGTCGAGTTTTTCCAAACTGGCGTAAACCGGCAGGATCAAAAATGGCAAATGCACATAGACCAGCCCAACGACCACGGCACGCTGGTTATACAGCAAGGACAAGGGTTCGAATTGGCCTAGCGCCTCCGGCCAACCGAGCCCGGCGAGCAGCGCCGAAAGCGCGCCATGCGCCCCTTCCAGCCCGGTGTTCACGAAACCGGTGGTGCGCAACACCGCGATCCAGGCATAGGTGCGAATTAACAAATTGGTCCAGAACGGCAGGATCACCAACACCAGCAATAGGCCGCGCCAACGCTTAGGCGCGAAGGCGATCCCCAACGCCACCGGCAGGCCGATCAACAGCGAGATAGCGGTGGTCAGCGCCGCGATGGCGAGCGACTTAAATAGAATGCCGAGATGAATCCATTCCAGGGCGCGGGCATAATTGGCGAACGAGAAAGCCAGCAGGGTTTGCCCCTGCGGCCCCCGTTCGCCAAAGCTGTAAATCCACACCAGGGCCAGGGGCAGCGTGAAGAACAGGACCAGCCAAAAAGTCGGCGGCACCATAAGAGCCGCGAACAACGACCGATTGTCGCGCCAATTTTCCATGCGCCCCAGACCTCACGCGGCCGGCTCGCCGCTCCGACGGCGGCCTTACCCGGCTTGAATTCTGGTCCACGCCTCGTCGTAGAGGCGGGCCGCGTCGCCGACGTCGATCACCGCCTCGCAGCGAGCGATCACGCTATCCGGCGGATACACCGCCGGGTTGCTCAAATCATCGGTCAACAGCAACGGTTTGGCGGCGGCGTTGGGGCTGGCGTAATGGATGGTGTTGGCGATCTCGGCCCCCACTTCCGCGTCCAGCACATGATTGATGAAAGCGTGGGCGTTTTGCGGATTGGGCGCGTCTTTTGGCACGCACATATTGTCCATCCACACCACCGCGCCTTCCGCCGGCACCAGATAGGATAGGTCCTCATCCTCCGCCATGACTTGCACCACGTCGCCATTCCACTCCATGGTCAAATCGACTTCCCGCGACAACAGCAGGTCCTGGCCATTGTCCTCGGCGAAGGTTTTATAATGCTTCTTCGCACTCAGGATCAGATCGGCGGCCGCCGTGATTTCTTTCGGGTCGACGGTATTCAGCGAATGGCCAAGATATTTCAGCGCCCCACCGATCACCGCGCGGTTGTCGCTCAACATCGCGATTTTGCCCGAATGCTTGCCAATCGCCGCGTCATCGAACACCGCCGACCAGCTGGTCGGCGCATTCGGATATTTCGACTTGCGATAGCCAAAGCCCTGGGTGCCCCACATATACGGCACCGAATGCTTCATATTCGGGTCGAAACTGCTATCGGTGAAGTTCTCGTTGAGATTTGTCAAATTAGGGATTCGACCGTGATCGAGCGGCACGATAACGCCGGTGCTGATCATCAGCTCGACCATGTAATCGCTGGGGAAAATCAGGTCGTAGCCGGGGTTGCCCGACTTCAACTTGGCGTATAACTCCTCATTGTCGGCGAACAGGTCGTAGCGCGGCTTGATGCCGGTTTTCTTGGCGAAGCTGTCCAGTGTCGTCTCACCGATATAGGTATCCCAATTATAGATATTGAGACCGGTCTCAGCCCCCCAGGCCGACGTGCCGCCGGCCATCAAACTAACGCCAACCGCGGCGCCGCCCTGGAGAAAATGACGCCGTGAAAATGGCACGAAACAAGGTCGATATGCAGGCATGATCAAGGTTCCTTTCTAACGGGCGCCAAACATCTTACAGATGTTTCACGTCTTCGAGCGTCAAATCCAAGGATTTGACGGCCAGTTCGAACAAGGTGTCAATTTCCCGCCGGCTGATTACCAGCGGCGGCGAAAGCACCATCCGGTCGCCGACCGAGCGCATCACCAGGCCTTGCGCGAAACAATGATCCCGGCAAATTAGGCCAACCCGCCCCGGCTCGTCGAAAAACACTTTGTTGTGCTTGTCCTTCACCAGCGCCATCCCGCCGATCAGGCCGCGGCCGGCGACATCGCCGACCAGGGGATGATCGGCCAGTTCATGCAATTTGGCTTGGAAATAGGGACCGATGTCGGTGGCCACCCGTTCCACCACCCCCTCGGTCCGCATTGCGCGGACCGTCTGCAAGGCGACGGCGGCCGCCGCCGGATGGCCGGAATACGTGAAACCATGAGCGAATTCGGTGCCGGCGTCGATCAGCGCGTCAGCCACGCGCCGGCCCACTGCCACCGCCGAAATCGGCAAATAGCCGGAAGACAACCCCTTGGCCATGGACATCAAATCGGCGGTGATGCCAAAACTTTCCGCGCCGAACCATTTGCCGGTGCGGCCAAAGCCGCAGATCACCTCGTCGGCGACCAGCAAGATATCGTATTTGCGGCAAATACGTTGGATCTCCGGCCAATAGGTCGCCGGCGGCACGATCACGCCGCCGGCCCCTTGGATCGGCTCGCCGATGAAAGCGGCGACGCGCTCCGGCCCCAATTCGAGGATTTTTTCCTCTAGCGCGCCGGCCACCGCCAAACCGAAGGCGTCGGCCGTGTGGTCGCCGCCCTCGCCATACCAATAGGGCTGCGCGATATGGGCGACGTCGCTGAGCAACGGACCGCCCTGATCGTGCATAAAGCCCATCCCGCCCAGCGTCACACCAGCCACCGTACTGCCGTGGTAGGCGTTATGGCGGCTGATAATAAAGGTCCGCTCCGGCGCGCCGGCCAGTTGCCAATAGCGGCGCACCATACGCACCACCGTGTCGATGGCCTCGGAGCCGGAATTGGCGAAAAAGAAATGGTCCAACCCGTCCGGCGTCACTTCGCTCAACGCGTGGGACAGCTCAATGGCNGGGATATTGGCGGTCTGGAAAAAGCTGTTGTAATAGGGCAGCTCTTGCATCTGCTGATAAGCNGCCTCGACCAANTCACGCCGGCCATAGCCNAGGTTTACGCACCATAACCCGGCCATCCCGTCGAGCAGGCGGCGCCCCTCGGTATCCCATAAATAGACCCCCTCGGCGCGGGCGATGACGCGGCTGCCGCGGGCGTGCAAGGCGGCGCTGTCGGTGAAGGGATGAAGATGATGCGCGTTGTCGAGGGCCTGCCAATAGGCGGTGCCCTTATTATCGCTGGCCGTTGCGTCGGTGGTGGACATGGACATCGGCTCGCTCCTTGTCGCGGCGTTACACGTTCAATAGCAAATGCTCGCGTTCCCACGAGCTGATGACGGCGTTATAGGTCGCGAATTCCACCTCTTTGGTACCGCACAGCGCGCGNACGAAGGCGTCGCCNAGAACCTCGCGGATCGGCGCGCAGGCGCTAAAGGCGGCCAGCGCGTCGGGCAGATAANGCGGCACACCGCGCGGCATAACATAAGCGTTACCGTTCACCGGNGCGGCCGGGGTNAGNTCTTCAACCAAGCCCAAATAACCGCATAACAAGGTCCCGGCAATCGCCAGATAGGGATTGACGTCGGCGCCNGCGATCCGGTTTTCAACACGCCGCGCGCTGGCGCTGTCATTGGGNACGCGCAGGCCGCAACTGCGATTGTCNTCACCCCAATGAGTGTTGATCGGCGACTCGCCNAACAGGATACGGCGATAGGAATTGACGTTTGGCGCCAGCATCAGCATCGCCGCCGGCAGGTATTTTTGCAGCCCCCCGATATAGTGGTGAAAAGCCGCGGTTGGCGCGCCGTCGGCGTCGGAAAACACATTGCCGCCATGGTNTCGGTCATGGATCGACTGGTGAATATGCATCGAACTGCCGGGCTCGTCTTGCATCGGGCTGGCCATGAACGTCGCGTAAATGTCGTGGCGAAAAGCGGTTTGACGGACCGTGCGCTTGAACAGGAAAACTTGGTCCGCCAATTCCAACGCGTCGCCATGCATGAAATTAATTTCAATTTGAGCGGCGCCGGCCTCGTGGTTGAGGGTGTCGATGTCGAGGGCCTGCGCCTCGCAGAAGTCGTAGACATCCTCGAACACCGGGTCGAATTCGTTGACCGCGTCAATGCCGTAGGATTGNCGCGCTGTCTCGGGGCGGCCATTGCGCCCAATCGGCGGTTTCAACGGTGTNTTCGGATCGCGGTTNATGTCGACCAGATAAAATTCCAGTTCCGGCGCGACCACCGGTGTCAAACCCCGCGCGTGGTATAGCGCCAGCACCCGGCGGAGAACCTCGCGGGTGTAAATATCAACCCGGCTGCCATCGGGATAAAAACAATCGCAGATCACCTGGGCGGTCGGTTCCTCATACCAAGGGACCACCCGGATCGACGCCGGGTCCGGCAGCAACACCACATCGCGGTCGGCGATCGGCACGACATCCTCGACGTTGGGATATTCGCCGGTCACTGTCTGGACGAAAATACTTTCCGGCAGGTGATGGGCGCCGCGCCCAAGACCGTCGAGGAATTTGCGCACCGGCAGAATTTTTCCGCGCGCGACCCCGGCCAGATCCGGAATCATACATTCGACTTCGGTGATCCGGCGAGTGGCGCACCAGCTTTCCAGGCGACTCACCTCTGAGGCCGGCATTGCGATGATTTTGGCCACGTGCGTTCCGCCACCGCTGTTNAGAATGNAAGACGCTACCATAGCTCGCATAAGCGCGACAAGCGGCCGAGGCGCGGCGAACCNCCGCCTATTCCCACGAAACGATTGATATATTTGACATTCGGTTGACACNGGCAACGTCCCATAGGACCGTTGAACGGCGCAGTCATTGGCTTGGAAAACTTCGGCGATGCCCTCCGACACCCGCGACATCGACGCTTTTCGCACGGCCCACCCAACTATTGAAATGGNCGATGTGNTGATCGCCGACAATCACGGTGTGCCGCGGGGCAAACGGGTGCCGGCCGACAAACTGGCGGCGATGTGGCGCGACGGTGTGCTTTTTCCGGAATCGATTTTCAGCCTCGACCGCGCCGGTGACACCGTCGACGCCGCCGGCCTCGGGGTCGCGCGCGGCGATGTCGACCACCNCTGCCTGCCGTTNCCCCATAGCTTGACGCNGGTGCCGTGGCGCGACGGGCTGGGCCAGGTTCAGGTGACCATGCGCGGCCCGAACGGCGGCGGTTTTTTCGCCGACCCGCGCCAGGTCTTGGAAAATGTACTTGGCCATTTCCACCGCGACGGCTGGCAGCCGGTGGCGGCGGTGGAGATGGAGTTCTACCTCCTCGACGCGGCCGCCGGCCCGGATGGCCAGCCACGCCCGCCGCGCGGCGAGATCAGCGGCCGGCGCGCCGCCAACGTGGATGTGTACAGTCTTGACGACCTCAACGACAACGCCGCCTGCCTGACCGCCATCGAAGCCGCCGCCCGCGCCCAGGGCCTGCCGCTGTCGGCGGTGGTGTCGGAAAACGCGCCCAGCCAGTTTGAAATCAACCTGACCCATCGCGCCGACCCCGTGCGCGCGGCCGATGAAGCGATGCTGTTGAAACGCCTGATCAAAGGGGTCGCCCATAGCCAGGGCAAACTGGCCACCTTCATGGCCAAACCCTTCGCCGATTTACCGGGCAACGGCACCCATGTGCATGTCAGCGTGTGTGACGACGCCGGCGCTAATATTTTCGCCGATCCGGCGCGCGCCGACGACGCCGCCCAGCTCCGCCACGCCATCGCCGGCCTTCAGTCGACCTTCGCCGAAAGCCTGGCGCTGCTGCTGCCGACACCGAACGCGTTCAAGCGCCTGCGCTTTCACGGCGGCGACTATGCCCCCGGCGCCGCCACCTGGGGCCTTAACAACCGAACCGTCGCCTTGCGGGTGCCGGCCGGGCCGCCAGAGGCCCGCCGTGTCGAACATCGCATCGCCGGCGCCGACGCCAACCCCTATCTGGTGATGGCGGCGGTGCTGGCCGGTATCCACTACGGCCTGACCGCCCGCGCCACGCCCGACCCGGCGATTGTCGGCAACGCCTATGACCAAAACCCAAGCGAACCGCCAACGCCCGACGAAGCTTTCGCCGCCGCACGCCATCTGGATCTCTATATCGGCGGCGATTTTCGCGCCGTGCATCTCGCCTGTCTGCGCGCCGAGCATGATCGTTTCGAGGGCCACATCACGCCTTTCGAGCGCGACCAATATCTGGCCTCCTCATGAGCGCGCCAAGCGGATCCTATTACATG
>NZLB01000106.1 GCA_002694075.1 Nisaea sp. | reverse complement strand
TTGGACATCGCCATCCGCCGGGCGCCGGTGGTCCCGCAGACCATCGCCTTGCGCCGCGCGGGTGGGTTCTCGATCATCAAAATCAGCGGTTTTAACGAGCACACCAGCCGCGATTTGGTGCGCGCCCTGGACCGCGACGCCGACGCCGGCGAACCCGCCGGGGTGATTTTGGACCTGCGCCAAAATCGTGGCGGCCTTCTCAATGAGGCGGTTGAGGTCGCCGATTTGTTCATCCCCGGGGGCACCCTCCTCGCCACCCATGGCCGCCACCCGCGAGCTGATCAGTATTTCAAAGCCGAGGCGCGTGACCGACTGGTCGATGTGCCGATAGTGGCTTTGGTTGACCGGGGCTCGGCCTCGGCCGCTGAAATTGTCGCCGGCGCCCTCCAGGACAGCGGCCGTGCCCTGGTGGTCGGCACCCGCACCTTTGGCAAAGGTTCGGTGCAAACCGTCCTCAATCTGCCGAATGGGGGCGAAATTACGGTGACTTGGGCGCGGATGTTCGCCCCATCCGGTTATTCCTTGGCGCGGTTCGGGGTTTACCCAAGCGTTTGCGTCGGCGATATCGTCGGCGGAAACAAGGCCATCGACAGTCGCGCCATCGCCGCCTTGGACACCCACCATCTCAGCCTGCGGCGGCGAATTACCGACATGAGCGCGGGTGAACAAGACGCGCTGTTGGCCCGGTGCGCCGCCCGCCCGGCGACAAAGGAAACCGGCGCGGTGCGCGACCACGATTTGCAAGTCGCGCAAACCCTCCTGCGCGATCGTGCCCTCTACGCCAAAATGCGGCGCAAAACCGCCATCGCCATCGCCGGCGGTAGCCCGGAACCGCCAGCGACCAGTTTGGGGTCGGCGACGCGTTAGCCTTGACACACGGTGCCCGATGATTATTCTGCCGGCCGCATGACGCAGTAACAAATGGACGACGGTTATGGCGAAACCCGCAACGGTCTTGATTAAATTGGTGAGCACGGCTGACACCGGCTATTATTACGTCACCAAGAAGAACCCGCGTACCCAGACGGAAAAGCTGGAAATGCGCAAATACGACCCGGTCGCGCGCAAACACGTGCTGTTCAAGGAAGCGAAAATCAAGTAAGCGGCCTCGCCGCCCGCATGCCTACCGCGAAGGCCGCGATTGAGCGGCCTTTTTCATGCTTGCGTGGCGGCGGTCAGGAGGTGGTGGACACGGCTTGGAGACAGCGGCGTCGCCAGGAAACCGTCATAGCCGGCCGCCCGGATGCTCTCCTCGTCGGCCTGTGCGCTATAAGGCACCAAGGCGATTATCCTGCCGGACACCGACGCGCCGCGGAGACATGTCAATACACGGTCGGCGGCGGCATCGGGCAGACGCGTGTCAATCACCACCAGCCGTTCGCCGGAAGACGGCGTTTCAGCCGCCAATGCGGCGGCGATCGCATCCGCTTCCGTCGCCGCCGCGACAAAACCGGCGTGCCCAGCGGCGGCGGCCACCGCTGTCAAAATCGTAAGATCCTGCGGTTGGGTCGAGAAAATCACCAGCCGGTGTTCGGCGACCGCCGCCGCCCCTTGACTTGCCATGGCAGCCCCTCACACTTTGCCCCTGCGCCCGCCGTTAACCTGACCTAGTCGGTGGCCGCTGGCAATGCCTCGGGCCGGCTCTGTGGACCCATTAAAGTGAGGAACAACGGATGGGCGATGACGAAGTCAGATGCGGGATCGACCTTGGCGGCACCAAAATTGAGCTGATCGCCCTCGCCGCCGATGGCGCGACCTTAATCCGCCGCCGCCGGCCATCCCCCCAGGGCAGCTATACCGCGACGCTGGACTGCCTCACCGACATGGTCACCGAGGCCGAGCGCGAATTGGGCCGCGAGATGCGCGTTGGCGTCGGTATCCCCGGCGCCCCCTCGCGGGAAACCAATCTGGTCAAGAACGCCAATTCGACTTGGCTCATCGGCCACCCGTTGGCCGACGATTTCAGCCAGCGCCTGGGGCGGCCGGTGCGCCTGGCCAATGACGCTAATTGTTTCGCCCTTTCCGAGGCGGTCGACGGCGCCGGCCAAGGCGCCAACAATGTGTTCGGCGTAATCCTCGGCACCGGCGTCGGCGGCGGCTTGGTGGTCCATCGTCAATTGCTGGTCGGGGCCAACGCCATTGCCGGTGAATGGGGGCACAACCCCCTACCCTGGCCGCGCCCCGAGGAAACACCCGGCGTGCTCTGCTATTGCGGCCGGCACGGCTGTATTGAAACTTTTTTGTCCGGCCCCGGTTTCGCCCGCGATTTTCGCGCGCGCGGCGGCGCGGCGCTCACGCCGGCCGAAATTATCGCCGCCGCCGACGCCGGCGACAGGCTGGCCCAGGCGGCGTTCGACGACTATGTCGACCGCCTGGCGCGCGCGCTTGCCCATGTCATTAACATTGTCGACCCAGCGGTAATCGTCCTCGGCGGCGGCATGTCTAATGTGGCCGCTCTCTACACCGCGGTACCGGCGGTGTGGGCACGCTATATTTTTTCCGACAGCGTGCGCACCCAATTGCGGCCGCCCACCCATGGCGACAGCAGCGGCGTGCGCGGCGCCGCCTGGCTGTGAACGATGGGCACCGCGCCCAACATCCTATGCCGCGATTGCTTCACGCTGCGCCATGGCCCGTTGCCGGTCAGCGGGCGCTGCCCGCGATGCGGAAGTCCGCGCCAGATCGGCGATAGCGAACTCACCCGCCTGAGCCTGGCCCATCTTGATTGTGACGCCTTTTACGCCAGCATTGAAAAGCGCGATAACCCGGATCTGACCGAAAAGCCGGTGATCGTCGGCGGCGGCCGGCGCGGTGTGGTCTCGGCGGCCTGTTACATCGCGCGAATTCATGGCGTGCGCTCGGCGATGCCGATGTTCAAGGCCCTCAAAGCCTGCCCACAGGCGGTGGTCATCAAGCCGAATATGAAGAAATACGCCGCCGAAGGCCGGCGTGTGCGGCAGTTGATGCGGGCGATCACCCCCTTGGTCGAACCATTGTCCATCGACGAGGCGTTCATGGATCTCGCCGGGACCGAGGAACTGCATGGTGGGCCGGCGGCCGAAACCCTCGCCCGCCTGGCCCAGACCGTCGAGCGGGAAGTTGGCATCACCCTTTCCATCGGCCTCAGCTTTAACAAATTTTTGGCCAAAATCGCCTCCGACCTTAACAAACCGCGTGGCTTCAGCGTGATCAATCGCGCCGGCGCGGTTGATTTTCTGCGCGACCAACCAGTGTCTTTGATCTGGGGGGCCGGACGCAGCCTGGTGGCCAAGCTGAACCATGACGGCTTTCACCGTATCGGCGATCTGGCACTGGTCTCTGAGGCCGAGTTAATCGACCGCTTCGGCGCCATCGGCCAACGCCTGGCCCGTTTCGCGCGGGCCGAAGACGGCCGCTCCGTCACCCCCGATAGCCCGGTCAAAAGCGTATCGGCGGAAACCACCTTCGCCGCCGATCTCAGCACCACCGACGCGCTGCAGCCAATTCTCTGGCGTCTCTGCGAAGAGGTCAGCGACCGCTTGAAGCAAAAGGCCATCGCCGGGCGGGTGGTGACGCTGAAGCTCAAGACCGACGACTTCAAAACCTTGACCCGTCGACGCAGTTTACCAGCGCCGACCCAACTCGCCGATGTCCTCTTTCATGTTTCGGAGACGCTGCTGCGGGCCGAGCTTGACGGCCGAAGTTTTCGCCTGATCGGCGTCGGCAGCAGCGGCTTGGAAGACGCCACCCACGCCGATCCGCCAGACCTCGCCGACCCCGGCGGCGGCAAGCGCAAGCGGGTCGAACACGCCATCGATCAAATCCGCGCCCGCCACGGCGGTGACGCCATCCTCAAGGGGCGCGGCCTCGGCGGCACCGCCACGCGCATGTCGCCATCGCACCGCTTCGGCCTGGGCGCGGCGAGCGATCATGCCGAGGATAATGAGGGCGGGGACGAAAACCGCTGATCAGCAGGACGGCGGTAGCAGAATTTCCAAGCCAACCAGGTCCATGCGGAACTTAAAATCCCCATAATCCATGGTGATCACGCTGGCGACGCCATTGGCATGTTGGCGCATGGACATTTCATATTGCGGCAAAGCGCCGGGATCATCGGCCTTGAAGAAAGCCAGTTGGATCGGCCAGTAGGAAGGTGGCAGCCCGGCCATCGGCGCTTCCAAGCGCCCGCCGGCGCCGACCGCCGCGGTGATAAGGCTGCTGCCCTCAAGCTCACTGCCGTCGAAGACATGGGCCGACCAAAACTTATCACCGCGCGCCGCCCGCGCGACCAAGGAGCGATTATGTCCGACCGGGAAAAAAGTATTCGCCGGCAAGGCAAATTCGGTCGCCTCGGGCGCGCTGAACACCGCGTTCCCGCCGTCACCGCCGCGCGGCACATTGGCGAACCCTTTCAGTTCTTTCTCGCCAACCGAATCGCCAAAGTTTCGCACCTTGAAACGATAGGCGCCGCCAGCCTTATCTTCCCATCCCTGATACTGCGATTCCACGCTGCGAGCGCCGCCCTCGTTGTCGAAAAACTTAAGGACATAGCGTTGCGTCACATCCCACCCCTGGCAGGCGTCGCGTAATTCAAAAACCATCCGCCCGGCGATATCGATCACACGAGCTTTGTCGCCACGCACCAAGGACGCGTCGTAGACCGCACGGTGACCGGCGATCTGCTGGGCCATCGCCGAGGCCAAGGTTACGCAGACGACCGTCCCGGTCGCCAGCATAACGCGCGCCACAAGCGCAAAATATGTCATCCCATTTCTCCTCGGCGGCCAAACCAAAACTGGCCAGGACCGTCTGGCACATGATTTGCACCGATTGGTCTGTAAAACAACCGGTGAGCAAAAAATGCCGAGAGACAGCACACCTCCCATCGTCCCAAACGGGCTGCAGCAAATGCCCACAACGGCGATTTCCGAGCTCCACGCGGTCAGCGCTCTGATTAACCGCGTGAAGGGAGAGTTGGGTAGCGACATTGCGGATGAGATCGTCGGCGAAGACTTGCGGGAAGCGCGCGCGGCGCTGCATCTGGCAGCCATCGCTATGGCCGAGGCCGAGGCCCGCATCACCCGCCAGCAGCGCCGTATCAGCCATCTCGAAAGCTTGTCGATGACCGACGAGTTAACCGGTCTGCTCAACCGCCGTGGGTTTCGTGGACAGGTCACGAAAACCCTGGCCCAGGCGCGCCGCCAAGACCATGGCGGTGTGCTTATGTTGATCGACCTGGATCGCTTCAAGGCCGTGAACGACCGATTTGGTCACGCCGCCGGGGATTTGGTCCTCACCTCCGTCGCAGGCGTTCTTCAAAACTTTGTGCGTGAAACAGATACCGTCGCGCGTCTTGGCGGGGATGAATTCGCCATTTTGATGCCGGCCGCGGTTGTCGGCGAAAGTCAGCAACGGATCGCCACCTTGGATCGTCTGTTGAACCGTCACATCGTGCGGTATGGCAACGCGAAAATCGCGCTCCACGCCAGCATAGGCTGCCAGGCCTTCACCGGACGTGACACCGAAAGCGACCTCTTAGCCGGCGCCGATGAAATGATGTACGCGAAAAAGACCGCCACGCGCAAAGACCGGCGGGGCTAATTCGGTCGCTGACGCTAAGACTGTTTGGTGTCAAATATCCAAGGATGCTTGCCGTCAACGCGGCCAAGCGCCGTTTTCAACCGTCGCACCTCGGTAAGCGGAGCGGGGCCAACCACCACGCGGTGCCACGTGCGGCCGTTGACCTCGACCGACACAATGCTGGCTTGATGGGCGCTGAAACGCGACAAGAGGCGCGCCGCGCGATCCAACTCCGCGACCGAGCCTAAAACCAAGGCATAATCGCCCCGGCCCATCCGTCGCACCTCACGGCTCGGTCGTGGCTTAGGCCGAACCATCGCCACCTCACCGCCTGTGGACGGCGCGTCACGCCAATTCGGCTGGGCCGCGGGCGTCTCCTCGGCGAGCAAGGCCCCTTCGAGATTTTCGACCGCGACATGCGCCATAATCGGGACAAAGGGTTGCGCGCCGCCATCGAGATCAGCCCGCAACGAGGATGTCTCAATCATCGGCACCGAAACGATCGGCGCCGAAACAACCGGTGGCGCGACGGCGTCAGTCGGCATGACGAGCTTGGCCGCGCCCGAGGTCACGGTGGCGCGTTCACGGTCGCCGCGAAGAACGGCCCATACCAAACTCCGTTCGCCATTGGTGAAGGCGGCGCAAGGTTCCTTGCCAACGGCCAGGCGTAGAATTTTGCAGTCTTGATTAATGGTCTGAGAGATCAAATGGTCGGTGGGGCTTTTGCCGCTGACAAGATAGGACCAACCCGAAACCCCCAAACTAATCGGAAGCGGGATACAGCCGCCAAGGGTGATNGCGAGGAATATAACAGTAAGCGTTTTGCTCATAACCGGGACGCGGGTCCANTTAANACTANTTCANTAGTANATTTTTTTTCGCGAATCGGCAAGATTATTCNCATCAAGNGCAAATCAATGCCTTAAAATCGAACNATTTATGATCNNNNGCGGTACNATTNTNACGCCCCGCCAAGCAACCGGGCCGAAGGGAGTGGTTCACGCATGAAGGTNATCGCNACCACCGCGGCGTTGGAAAAGTTCTGCGCCGAGGCCANNNCCGCGCGCTATGTCACGGTCGATACCGAGTTTATGCGCGAGAACACCTACTATCCGAAACTCTGCCTGTTGCAGATCGCCAGCGCGGACGACGCGGTGCTGGTCGACCCTTTGGCGGACGGCATCGATCTGGCGCCGGTGTTCGCCTTGATGGCGGCGCCACAGGTCCTGAAAGTCTTCCACGCCGCGCGACAAGATATTGAGATTTTCGTCCATCTCAGCGGCGCCGTGCCAGCGCCGATCTTCGACACCCAAATCGCGGGCATGGTCTGCGGTTTCGGCGACGCCATCAGCTATGACCGCCTGGTTAAGTCCGTCGTCGGGGTCGAGATCGACAAAAGCTCGCGCTTCACCGATTGGGCGCGGCGGCCCTTGGGCGACCGCCAGTTGACCTATGCCCTTAGCGATGTGACGCATCTCCGCCTTGTCTTCGAGGCTCTGGAAGAGCGCCTGCGAGCCAATGGGCGTGAGCCCTGGTTAGCCGATGAAATGGCGGTGCTGACCGACCCGGCGACCTATGTTGTCGCGCCAGAGGACGCTTGGCGCCGGTTGAAACTGCGCAATCCCAAGCCGCGCACCTTGGCGGTTCTGCGCGAACTGGCCGCCCTACGCGAGAACGAGGCGCGCCGCCGCGACTTACCGCGTAATCGGGTGTTGCGCGATGAGGTGCTCACCGAGATCGCCGCCAGCGTGCCCAGCACACCCGAGGAATTGGCACGCGCCCGCTCGATTTCCGACAATGTCGCCAAGGGCAAGCTCGGCCAAGGGATCTTGGAGGCGGTCCGCCGTGGCGCCAATAGCGACCGGAATAGTTGGCCGCGTCCGCCGGCGGCCACTCCGCCTCGGCGCGGCCGAGAACCGGTGGTCGAGCTGTTGCGCGTTCTCCTCAAACTGAAGGCCGAGGAACATGGCGTGGCACAGAAATTAATCGCCAACATGGCGGATCTCGACCTGATTGCCGACGATGACGACGCCGACGTACCGGCCCTTAGCGGTTGGCGCCGGGAGATCTTTGGCGACGCGGCCATCGCCTTGAAACATGGCGGCGTGGCGCTGACCATTCGTGACGGCGAAATCGCGCCCATCACGCTTTAGCGACCGGCCGTCGCCTCGAACTGAATGGTCATTTCGCGGCTCAGGATGTTGGCGACATCCATCAGGCGCCGCTCGATGTTTTCGCCAATCATCGGCTTAAGATCGCCCGGCACCATTAAGCGTGCGGCCTCTTGGTCAATCATCGCGAAATGGGTTTGCGCCAGCACGTCCACCCGGCCGGCGCATAATGTCAGACCGAGGCGAAGGGCGCGGCCCACGGCATTGGCCCAAACACGCTTATCGCAACTGATCAAATCGCTGACCGAGCGAACCAAAGGGCTTTCCAAATGACCCGCGTAGCGGGCGTGCAAGGCCATCGCCAGAGCCACCCGCTCGCTGTGGCCAAGTCCAGCGATGGGCAGGTGAAGGGCACGCAGGAACGCCTGTTCGCCGCGATGACCCGGATAGCCGGCCCAGGCGACATCACTCAGCACGCAAACCGCCCGTAGCAGCCGCGCGTCGGCCTTGCTCAACGGGTCAAACAAGGGACGCACCCAGGCGAATAACCGCGCCGGGTCGTGATGCCCCCGCCCCGACCGCAGGGCCAGATCGCCGCAACCGGCCAATAGCGGGTCGACGGCGCGGGTTGCCTCCTCCATCGCCGCGAAAAGCCGGCCCTCCCGCAAGCCGAAGGCCGAAAAGGCGACACGTTCCGGCCGCATCGCCTTCAAGACCCGTTCGAACACCAGGGCGGCGATGGGCAGAACTGCCTGACGGCGGCGCGAAATGGTTTTCAATCGGCGCAAGTCATCGGCCGATTGGCGCGAGACCTTTTTTAGAAATCGTCGCAACCGACCGGTTTCCAACTCGTAACCGTGGAGGATCTCCAGGGGATAGTGGCTGCGCTCCATGTGCGCCCGCGCGAGGTTGCGCCAAGCGCCGCCAACGGCGTAGAACACCCGGCCGTGGGCCTGCTCAAGCCACGGCACGGCGGCCAGAATCCCATCGATATGCCGCTGCAAATCCTCACGGTTAAAATCGCTCAAGCTTTCCAAGCGCAATGGGCCCAGCGCCAGGGTCGTGCCTTGGCCCAAGGCCCCGCCGGCGACATCGATCACCTCCAAGCTGCCACCGCCAAGGTCGCCGACCACGCCATCGGCGTCGGGAAACCCGCTGATGACACCGTAGGCGGCGTATTTGGCCTCATCGCCACCGGTCAGCACAATCACGTTGAATCCGGTCTCACGGTGGACTTGACGTACGAACTCCTGGCCATTGAGAGCGTCGCGCACCGCCGCTGTCGCGAATACGTCCACCCGCATGATCGCCAACGCGTCCAGGAGTTGGCGAAAACGCCTCAAACAGCGAAGCGCGGCGGCGATCGCCGGTGCCGTCAGGCGCCCGGTTTCGGCCAAACCAGCGCCCAAACCGCACAAGGCCTTTTCATTGAACACCGGGATTGGCATACGGCCACCATGTTCATACACCACCATCCGCACCGAGTTGGAGCCGATGTCGATGACCGCCACCCGCGCCGCGGTGGCCTGGCGCTGGCCGTCGGTGACAAGGGTCAAGGCCGCGCCGTCGCCAAGGCTCATGGCCGATGGTCTCCCGGCCCGGCGCCATCCTCGCAATTCTGCTTAAGCGCGCTGCCACGGCCCGACAGGCTAGGATTGATCATGAAATAGCGATGCGCGGAAAAAGCGCCTTCGGCAAAGCCGACGCGGTGATACTGGCCGTCGCCGTCAAGCAACCAGGAATTGGTTTCATCGCGCAAATTGGCGACCATGATTTGGTCGAGGATTTGGCGATGCACCGTGGGATTTTCGATTGGCACCAAATGTTCCACCCGGCGATATAGATTGCGCGGCATGAGATCCGCCGAAGAAATGAAAATTTTGGCCGCGTCGGACGGCATCTCTTGGCCGTTTCCGACACACAAAATACGGGCGTGTTCCAAGAAACGGCCGACAATGCTGCGCACTCGAATATTCTCGGACAAGCCGGGGATACCGGGGCGCAAGCAGCAGATCCCGCGCACCACAAGGTCAATTTGCACACCCTTTTGGGAGGCGGCGTAAAGGTGGTCGATGGTACTGCTGTCGACCAGCGCGTTCACTTTGATCCAGATCGAGGCTGGCCGGCCGGCTTCGGCATGGGCGATTTCCGCGTCAATCAACCGATCGACCGTCGGCTTTAACGACAACGGCGACAAGCACAGCTTTTCCATTGCATTCGGTTCGGCGTAACCGGTCATGTAATTCAACATCCGCGCGGCGTCGCGGCATAACCCGGCATCACAGGTGAAAAACGACAGGTCGGTGTAAATTTTAGCTGTGATCGGGTGGTAATTACCGGTGCCAAAATGAGCGTAGCTGCGCAATTGGGCGCCTTCCCGCCGCACCACCAACGAAATCTTGGCGTGGGTTTTCAAACCCACAAAGCCAAAGACCACCTGCACCCCGGCGCGTTCCAAATCGCGCGCAAGTTTAATATTCGCCTCTTCGTCGAAGCGCGCTTTCAGCTCGATCATGGCGGTTACCGATTTGCCGCTCTCAGCGGCCTCGGTCAGGGCCTTGACGATCGGCGAATTGGGCGTGGTGCGGTAGAGCGTCTGTTTAATGGCGATGACATTCGGGTCGTCGGCGGCTTGGCGCAGGAACTGGAGCACCACGTCAAAACTCTCGTAAGGATGATGGACGAGAATATCCTTGGCCCGAATGGCCGCAAAACAATCTCCTTGAAAATCGCGAATGCGTTCTGGAAAGCGTGCGGTGAAGGGCCGCCATAGCAAGTCGCTACGGTCGGCGGTAATCAACTGGCTGAGATCGGCGAGACCGACCATCACCGCCAATTCGAAGACATCTTCATGGGAGACGCGTAATTGGTCGATGACGAATTCCTTGAGCCCTTGCGGCATTTCGGCATTGATCGCGAGGGCGATGACATGGCCGCGGCGGCGGGCCCTCAGCGCGCTTTCGAACGAGCGCACCAAATCTTCGGCCTCTTCGTCGACCTCCATCTCGCTGTCACGTAAGACTCGGAAAAAGCCGGCGCCCTGACAGGTGAAATTGGGAAAAATGTGCGCCAAGTGCATCAAGATCACTTGTTCAATGGCGATGAACCGCACCATCGGTCCGGGCAAGCGCACAAACCGGGGAATTTTCGCCGGCAGCGGCACCAGCGCCATCAAATCCTCGTCGCCATCCGGCCGCGAGAGTTGCAACGCCGCACAGGCCCCCCGATTGGGAATGAAAGGAAAGGGATGGGCCGGATCGATGGCCAGCGGCGTGAGCGCGGGAAAAATCTGCTCGATGAAATGGTCTTCCAGCCACTGCCGCTCATCGGCCGTCAAGGCGTCATCGTCGACCAGATGGAAATCGGCGGCGGCCAACTCACCGCGTAGTTCGCGAAAACTTTCCTGCTGATCGCCTTGTAGGCGCTTCACAGTCTCGGAAATCGCCGCCAATTGCTGCGCCGGGGTGCGGCCATCATCACTTCGCTCGGTGACGCCGGCCTCCATTTGCCCCTTCAGGCCGGCAACCCGCACCATTTGAAATTCATCCAGGTTGGAGCTGGAGATCGATACGAACCGCAGGCGCTCAAGCAGCGGATAGGTGCGATTATGCGCCTCCTCCAGCACCCGGAAGTTGAAAGACAGCCATGACAGTTCGCGATTGATGAAGCGATCGGGAGACTCCGGATCGATGGTCATCCGCGGCTGCGCGAACGTGCGGTTGTCGTGCGCCGACATGGCTGGCTCCCGGTTAGATGGAGCTTCGAAAAGCGCCGCCATCCAGTAGCAGATTTTGCCCGACGATATAACCCGCCTGGGCGCTGCACAGGAAGGCGCAGGCTTCGCCAAACTCCTCGGCCGTCCCAAACCGACCCGCCGGGTTGGTGGCCGCCTGTTTGGCGTAGAAGTCGTCAAAATCGGCGCCCGCTTTATCGGCTTGCACCTTCATGTTGCCGCGCAACCGATCGGTGTCGAAGGGACCCGGCAATATGCCGTTTATCGTCACATTGTGGACCGCCGCCTCGCGCGCGATTCCGGCGCAGAACCCGGTCAAGCCGGTGCGCGCGCCATTGGATAGGCCGAGAATGGCGATCGGTGATTTGACCGAGCCCGAGGTGATATTGACGATACGGCCAAACTTGCGGTCGATCATGCCGTCAATGGTCCGTCGGATCAGTTCAATGGCGGTGATCATGTTGGCGTTGACCGCGGCGTGCCAGTCGTCCGGCGTCCAATCGCGAAAATCGCCCGGCGGCGGGCCGCCGGCGTTGTTCACCAAAATGTCGACATCGCCGGCCGCCGCCAACGCTTTGTCGCGGCCCTCGGGCGTGGTGATATCACAGGCCACCGCGGTCACTTTGGCACCGGTCGCGGCGCTAATCTCATCGGCCGTGCGGGTGATATCCGCTTCGGTGCGCGAGCAAATCGTGACATTCACGCCCTCGCGCGCCAAAGAGGTGGCGCAGCCGCGACCAAGCCCCTTACTGGCGGCGCAAACCAGCGCGTTTTTTCCGGCAATTCCTAGATCCATTTTCGCCCTCCGGTGTTCAGGTTGCTTCTTCACTCTGGCTTAGCACTTGTCGCGCCAGCCACAAAGTCACTCTTCGCTGGTCTTTCACCGCGGCCCGGTCCAAGCCTGCGACCACCGCATGGGCGGCGGCGAAGGAGCGTTCCATCCGCGCCGTCAGATATGCGATCACCTCTTGGCCGACCGCCAATTGCCGGTCGCGGCAAAGCTTGGCCAAAATCCCGGCCAACACGGCGTCATCGGGCGGCGCGATGGCAACCGTCGGCAGGCTGGCCAAACGAGAGGCCAGGTCGGCCAGCGTCAAGGCCATGCGGTGTGGCGCCTCACGCGCCAGAAAGACCAGCGCGCCATCACGCTCCAATACCAGGTTGAAAAGATGGAACAAGGCTTCCTCATCGGCGGCGGGGCTGAGGTTGTCGACCGTCACAAAGCGCGCCGCACCGAGTTGGGCGCGCAGACCGCCGGCCGCCAAGGTCGAGGCGTCAAGCGCGATACCGCCGGTCGCCCGCCGCCATACCGCCGCCAAATGGCTTTTCCCGGCCGCCGCCGGCCCGTGAATGACCAGACCACGGGCCGGTCCGGGCCAGTCGGGCCATCGGTCGACCCAGGCCACCGCCGCCGCGTTACAAGGTGCGACCAAAAAGTCATCGCGCCCATCGGCCGCGCGAAACGGCAGCGCGAGCAACAACTGCTCGCTCTCAGCCATGGTCGCGCTTATCCTCCTCGGCCGGGGGAATGCCATGTAAATGCAGGGGGCTGACCAAATACCGGGACAGCGCGAAACGCGCCAAGACGCCAATCACCGCCATCGCCGGCACCGCGATGAGGACCCCGAGAAAACCGAACAAGGCGCCGCCCGCCAGCAGCGAAAAGATCACCCAGACCGGATGCAAGCCAACCGCCCCGCCGACCAATCGGGGGGTCAGGAAATTGCCCTCCAGGACCTGGCCGACCAGATAGATCCCGGCGACCAAAGCGACCGGACCGAGGGACTCAAACTGCAACAGCGCCAGACCGATGCTGATCGCGCCGCCAAGCAAAGCGCCCACAAAGGGAACGAAGGAAATGATACCTGAAAACAGGCCGATGATCAGGCCGAATTGCAGCCCGGCGAGGCTCAACGCGGTGCCGTAAAGCACCCCTAGGATCAAGCACACGCTGCCCTGACCGCGCACAAAAGCCGACAGGGTTCGGTCGATCTCGCCAACCTGCGCGCGGATCACCGGCGCTTGGGCCTGCGGCAGCCAACCATCGATCACGGCGATCATGCGATCCCAATCGCGCAACAAGTAAAAGGCGACGACGGGGGTGATGAAAATCAGCGACAAGAGATTGGCCAAGGCCACGCCACCGGTCACCAGCTCGCGCAGGACACGGGTGGCGATTTTGACCAAATCGCTGGCCGCCGCCGGCAATTTGGCCAGCGGGTCGCCGCCGTTCATCGCCGCCACGCGCTGCAACAATGGCTCGATCAAAACCCGCAACTTTTCGAAATAGGCCGGGGCGGCGGTGACCAGGGCCACCACCTGCGCCTCCAACACCGGTACGATCAGCAGAATCACGCCGACCGCCAGCAGGAAAAACAGCAGCAGCACCACAAAAGTGGCCAGCCCGCGGCCAAATCGCCAGGTCTCGAACCGATCAACCACCGGGTCGAGGAAATAGGCGATGGCCATGCCGGCCACGAAAGGCAGCATCACATCCTGGAGCACCGCTAGCAGAAACAGCGTCGTGGCCAATAGAACCAGCCAAACGAGAACTCGTTCGCGGCGGCTCATTGTACGGCCGGATCAGTGGTGCCGGCCGACAGTCGCCAAGTCTGCGCGCCCTCGGCGAGCGTCAGGCCAGCGCGCGCCAGCGCCATCCGCAAGGTGGTGGTTTCACTGCGCGTGCTGAGGTCAAGCCGGGCCTCTTGCCGGTTCAATTGTAACACCTGCCAGCTTTGCAGTGCGTCGACTCGATTAAGGCGTTTGGTCAGGTCCAACCACGCCGTATGATCGCTGATCGGCACGGCGACGGTGATATGCTGCAGCACGCCGCGGCGCACCAGATTGCGACTTTTCCAACTGTCCTGCACCCATCCGCGCACCGCCTCGACGGCACGCACCATGACGTCCTCTATGGCGTCGGCATTGGTCGCGCTTAGCCCCTCGGTGAGCGATGTTTCTTTGCCGTTGGCGTCCAACATCGTCACCGTCAGCGTAAACTCAACCGGGCCGGTTGTCGGCAGATCGGCGCTGGCCAGCACCGCATAGGCGGCGCGGTCGGCGCCATAGCGGCTGGCGATATCGATTAGGTCGCGGGGGTCGCCGCGGGCGGCCGTTTCAGGGCCGATATCGCTCATATCGTCCAAATCACCGAACGGCACCATGACCGGCACCAAACCATCACCGTCGGGCAAAGCGTTCCACGCTTCGCGCCAGCGGTTGTCTTCCTCCCACACCCGCAGCACGGGGCCGACACGGCGGACCGGCACCACCAGGACCGGACCACTGGTGGTGACCGCGTAATCCACCTCAAAACGATCAAACAGCCGCCGCACCGCGGCCGGTCGGAAAGCGAAGTCCAAGTCGCCGATATAGCGCACGGTGGAGGTTTTTTCGGCCTGCACGCCATGGCCCTTCACCAGGCCCAGCACGTCCTGGTCGCTTAACGCCGGCAAACGGCCATGGTGGTCGCTCACCGCCAAGCGCGCCAATAGCCGGGTGAAGGCCCGACGACGGCCCTCGCGCTCGGCCTGGGCGCGCGCGGCGACGGCGGTCGCCGCGGTCACATCCACCGATACACCGCGGACGGTGAACAGATCCGCCGACCAAACCGAAGACGGCGCCAATAACGCCAACACGATGCCGACCAGCCCGCTTTTCGGGTTTCTGGAAAATATGCCCATGCGTTTCAAACCTACTCTTCGCTTGCCCGTGCCCACCCGCGGCGGCATAACAGCTGTCTTGGGCGAAAACAGGGCAGCACGCCGCGTCGCGACACACTCAACGGTTTTTATAGCGAATGGCAACCGACGACACCACCGCAAGCAACGGAGCCAACGGGCCCGGTTCAGGCGACAACGCCATGACCTACCGTGACGCGGGGGTCGATATTGACGCCGGTGCGGCCCTGGTCGACGCCATAAAGCCGCTGGTGGCGGCCACCCGGCGCCCTGGCGCCGATGGCGAAATCGGCGGGTTTGGCGGGCTTTTCGACCTGCGCGCCGCGGGCTTCGACGATCCGGTGTTGTTGGCCGCGACCGATGGCGTCGGCACCAAATTGATGGTCGCCATTGAGGCCGGCCGCCATGACACGGTCGGTATCGACCTGGTCGCCATGTGCGTCAACGACCTGGTGGTGCAAGGCGGTGAGCCGCTGTTTTTTCTGGATTATTACGCCACCTCGAAACTTTCGGTCGAGACCGGCCGCCAGGTGATCGCCGGCATCGCCGAGGGCTGTCGGCGCGCCGGCGCCGCCTTGATTGGCGGGGAAACCGCCGAGATGCCTGGCCTCTACCGCGAAGGTGACTATGATCTGGCCGGTTTCGCGGTCGGCGCCGCGGCCCGCGGCGATCTTTTGGACGCCAGCATGCCGGCGGCCGGCGATGTCCTGTTGGGACTGGCCTCCGACGGGATTCACGCCAACGGTTTTTCGCTGGTGCGCCGGGTGATCGCGGCCGGCGGTCACGATTACCGCGCCCCGGCGCCATTCGCTCCGGACGCGACCCTGGCCGACGCTCTCTTGGCACCGACCCGCATTTACGTGAAAGCGCTGAAGGCGGCGCGGGCGGCCGGGCGGCTACATGGACTCGCCCATATCACCGGCGGCGGGTTGGTGGAAAATCCGCCGCGTTGCTTCGCCGCCGACCTCAGCGCCCGGATCGACCTTTCGGCCTGGCCGGTGCCGCCGGTGTTCGGCTGGCTGGCGCGGGCGGGCGGAATCGCGCCATTGGAAATGCTGCGCACTTTCAACTGCGGGATCGGTATGGTCGCGGTGGTGCCGCCAGCGGAGGCGCCGGCAGTGACGGCGGCCCTAACCGCCGCCGGCGAGCGTGTGTACCGCATCGGCACTCT